>DNNS01000387.1 GCA_003497555.1 Spirochaetia bacterium | reverse complement strand
AAATTTTCTGCATTCATCGGCAGTGCTGAACCTGGAACAAAAGCGGGAATTGAGGTGCAAAATCTTCGCATAACCTCCTCGGAAGAAGCCGGCGCAATGAGCGGAAGGAGTGAAGTTATTGTTTATCCGAATTCCAAGCATGCAATAAAAAGTACTAATGATATGATGAAGATATATTTTCATTTTGACAATGAAGATTACAGCACTATTTTTCACCGCCGCAAAAAGGATAAACTAAAGTATGAAGATAATTGTCAATATCCGGGATTTCGTGATATGCTCCTTGAAACGGTCCGAGATCAAACTATTATTGTAACTGATCCGAAAGACGCGGACGTGATTGTATATTCTGGCGCGCGTCCTGACCCGGCAGATGCCGGGCGAATAGCCGAGGCAGTCAAAAACGGAACACCGCTATTTTCCGCCGGCGTGATAAATGATCCTGTAATAGCGGCGCTTCTTCCCGGGAAAATTTCGATTTTACCAAATACCGGAATCCCGGACAGGCTGCGCTTAAAGCCTGTAAACACTGATGATCCTTTATTTATTGGATTAAACAGTATGGAATTCGGGATATATCTCAATATCTTACCTGATCAAGACTCTCATGTTCTTCTCTCCTATGCAAATGGATCTCCCGCGATTATTGAAAATAAAAGCAATAAAAGTAAAATTATATATTCAGCGATAGCAATTGGCGCAGACTTGATTCCCGGTAAAAAAGCATATGATCCTTTCCTTCTTCGAGTTCTTTCTTATCTTTCAGGGAAAAAAATCCGGGAAGAAAATGAAGCAGTTATTAATTCAATAAATGGATTTTATGCCGGTTTTACAGAAGAAAATTTCGGGCGTTTTGGTTTTACACTCAGTGACGGTCTGTTAGTTGAATCGATAAATAGTTCGCTTCACGTTATTAACGGCGCTCAGGAATACTCTTTTTCATCAGGTTTGACCCCTAAAATAACCCTTTCAAAATGGAGCATTACATCCATCAACGCGAAACCGGAAGAACCGAAGCGTGAGATCAATCATCTTTACAAATATCTGGGAATTGGAAAATTTGAATTATTAGCGAAATGTATTATTCCGAAAGACTGGAGCTCAAAGTCTGTCTTTTTTTCTGTGGAAAGTGGTATTGATGACATTGCAGAAGTGTATTTTAATAATATGCTTATCGGAAGAGTCACAACCAACATGCCTGAATACTGGATGCGGCCCCATTATTATGCGGTAAATTCTTCTTTAATTCGTTTCGGAGAAAAAAATGAAATTCTGATAAAAACCGAAAATCTTCGCGGTGAAGGCGGATTTGGATCCTGCCCGGAGCTTTTGGCATTTTCCGGCACTGGTGAAGCATGGAAGTTCGTACCTGACCGTATTAACTGCCTTGGCAAAGGCGGCGTAATAACTGAACACGACGGCAGCAGCCGCAGATTTGATACAAGTCTTGCATTTCCAGGTGTGCGATGGGAAATATTTAGCGATTCAGTTGATATTGCATTACAAAATATTGCTAGTTTCGCAGCTTTTCAATCCGGCAATAAAATCAACATTGTTGATTTATCCGGTACAAAAAATCTTCCTACTGATTGGAGTGCTCCATGGTTGCTTTTGTTTCGTAAAGGGAAAGAACATCCTTTGCTTTTAGTATTTGACCAAAAGCCAAGCCAGATAAAAATCAAGCATACCGGTGAGGCTGTTGCGGGGATCTCCATAGAACGTAAAGGCGGGGCAGGAATGATTTTACCGCTTTGGTTGTATGGCACTGCTTCTGTTGATTCAATCGAATGGAACAAAAGCATTCCGGAAGAAACACTCGCCCGCATCGCATTCTGGTATCCGCGTGCATTTTTATATCCAGTTGAACTGGATGAAAAATTCCATATTGACGAAGCGTCAGGCCAAATTGCCATTCGAAGCGAATACAGATATAAAAAGGCCACCGGTGAATGGTCTGATAAAAACGTAAAACCATACGCACCTGTTTCGCCGCTTGCTTTTTTTATGAAAGGAAAACTGTTTGAATCAAGCACAGTAAAAGACTTTAATCTGGTAACCAGCTTCGGGAATTATGCCGCATGTGACGGTTCGGATACAGCTGAATGGACCTTACCCTTGCCTTCTCCTGATCTTTCAGTTATACCTGCTATTTCAGGTTTTGAAAAAGTCAGGGAAATAGTCAACATGGTCTTTTCCAGTGCGGTCTGTTTTTCCGCAGGAGGAGGTGCAAAAATATCAGACTGGACCCCGGCATTTCCACAAGGGACTGAGAATCCTACTATTTTTAATATCAATATGCATGGTTACCTGGCTGGCTTAAATCAAACCATGGGAATGCCATATCTGCTGGATGAAGAGAACTCCGCAGCGTTAAAAAAACGAGTACGCGAAAGAATTTTTGAACCTATAGAGCTATACCGTTATAAATCAGCACAGCGTTGGCGCGAGGAGCCGATGAGCGGAATTCGTTATCCTGTTTTTTATAATAGCTACTATGTACATACGACAAAATATGCAGAAGGTTTTGGTAGTAGTATGAATTATGGTGATCAAAATGAAACCGCGCATATGATCCTCGCAGTGATGCAGGCTCTTGCTGACAGGTTTGGGCAGCGGGACTTCGTGCTTGCAAACCGGAATTTCATTTATCACGCGGCAAGAATTTTACTAGTCAGCGATGACTGGGCTTATATGTCCTGTCACTGCAGAGAAAGCGGCCTGAGTGCCACCATTGACATGCTCAACTGCGAATACAGTTCGATGATGAAACTTGCTCGTCTTGCAGAGATTATCGGGGACAAAGCACTGCGGGCGCAAGCCTTATACCGCGGCTCCCGCCGAATGGTCCCCACACTAGCAAGATTTTATTTTCGTGAATACGCGATAAATAATAACCTTGTGGATTATCCGGAAAACATTGCTACTTGCGTGGGTTTCACAGAACAGGGCATGCACTATAGAACCAAAGGAACATTACCCAACATGCTCGATCTTTACGACATGTCTCAGGGAATCCCGTCAGATATTATTCCACTATATCAACGATTTTTGCATAAGGCTCAAGAAAATTATTTTAAAAATATTGTGTTCCCGACACTTTTTAATAAAGAAGGAGAATACAGCCTGGACACTACCATGCTAAGTATAATAGCCCAGGATTCCGTTATTGAATCCTCTATTTTGGAAAAAGCGGTAATTTCACTTTTAAAACATGAAAAAAAAATTAAAAAACTCAGCAGCGACTGGCCGGGTATGACACTTGTCCCGGATATTGCACAGGTGCTTTATAAACTTCATGGAGTTGTGAAAATAAAGAGCATTAAGAACTCAGAGCTTAAAGTTTTTAAATATGATCCCAAGTTAAAAATTTTATACATCAAGTTTGTACCAGAAACTCAGGCTGAACTGATTCTTCAAAGCAGGCTTGCTCCTGCTGATCCAAGTTTCAAGGTTGATCCCTTAGGGTGTATTACAATAACAACAGGGCCTGTCGGCAAAGAACAGGATATTGTTATTCATTTTTGATTTACAATGGGAGGCATTCGTCGCACTGCCCTCCTGCCTGTCTCCTTATATAATACCCGCTTCATGGGAAAGAATGGTTTGCTGACATACCGCAGCATTTTTTCCTTTACATCTCTATTGAAGATAGTGAAATTTTTTTGCGAATCAACATAGACAGAAAATCATCGGTATCTCTGTTGCAGCCTGTTACGGAGAGTTTCTTCCCAGACAAAGCATTTTATTGCAGCAGGCAACCTCCTTTTTTTTAAACTTTTGAAGATACGCATTTCCTGCTTTGGAGTATTTGGACATTTTATAAGGCGCACCTGTTTTTAGTAAAAAGCCCTGCGGAATACATACAGTGGGTATATCTGTTAGCATTTATGTAATTTCCGTGAATCCGAATCACTTACGTGATCCGGGTACTTCATGGTGAACTTGTCATCGCTTAAAAAAATATCAACCTTGAAATCAGGCGGTATTCCGGATTACGCTGGTTATCGATAAAAACCCCGATACCTGGGAAGAACGAGTATATGAAATAGGCAAGGGTCCCATTGCTGTTCTAAAAGTATCATTTCAATATCATGGAGATAATCCTCCACATGGAGTTAAAATAAAAAAAATTATTTTTGTGAAAAAATAAGATAATCAAGCAAAGCGATGCGTCTATTAAGAGCCCGTCATGCTTTCAGTTCAACTGCGCACATCACAGGCTCAAGTACACGCAAAATACCTGTACTTGAGCCCCCTTGAAAATGTACAAGGAACTTCCTTTTTTCATTTGGCTAAATTATAATTTTCCGCTCTAAAATTCAACACTTTCAAAAGTAATTTTGTTATATCTCGTCAATACGTAACCGTCCATAGACGAAAACCCTGTCTTCCTGTAATTTCCAGCCAAATTCCTCCATTCCAAAACCGCCTACCTCTGCCAGTGCAGCAATCATGCGTATTTTACTGCCTCTCGTTCAAGCCTTTCCCGTTAATCGTCAATTTTTTACATGCTTTTACCAATATTTTACTTGTTAATCATATCTGTTATTTCATATAATTAAAAACAGCAGGGTGTATAATGAAAAAATATTTTCTTATTTATTTTATTATAACACTTCATATCATTAAACTTCATGCCGGCTGGTATTCCAACTGGTCATACCGCAAGCCGATTACCAATAATTTTGCTGTTGGCGGAGACTTAACCAATTATCCGCTCTTGGTTGTGATGAGCAATGATACTGATCTGCAAAATTATGCTTCCAATAATGGGCATGATATTTTATTTACGCTCATTGACGGCACTACCAGACTTTCCCATGAACTCGAATATTATTCTTCCGGAACTATTGTTGCCTGGATCAAAATACCAATTTTTTCATTTAGCCAGCAGGATTCCAATATCCTGTATATGTATTTTGGTAACGCATCAGCCGGTAATCAGCAAAACACAGAAGATGTATGGGACATCAATTACAAGGGTGTATGGCATTTGTCGCAGGATCCTGCAGACGCTGCTCCGCAGATGCTTGACAGTACCGTAAATGCCAGGCACGGTATAGTAAAAAGCACGCCTGCCGGCAATTCTCCTGTTCGGGTAACCGGGCAGGCTGGATATTGCCTGGAGTTTTCCGACGAATCGGAAGGAATATCAAACTGGGTAGAGATTCCGCTCTTGAATTACCCGGAATTAACCGTGGAATTATGGGGTATGAGATACAATGTTGATCCGGTAAATGCGGATGGTTTTTTCGGGGGACGGTACTGGACAGCCTTGCCTAATGATCGGGAAGGCTATGATATATCATTTGGCGCTGGAGTGAATAATAATAAAATATCATTTGCCGCATTTCTCACCAATACCGATAGCACAAATAGTTTTATCCAGAATTATACAGTTGGGGCTGAAATTAATACCTGGCATTATATAGCGGGAACAGTTGATAGGGCGAATCTG
>DNNS01000478.1 GCA_003497555.1 Spirochaetia bacterium | reverse complement strand
ATTGAATTTCATAGGAAAACGGTATATAATTACCCGGCTGGCAAAAGGAAGTTGCTATATAATATATATGAACTACAGATTATTAAGTGCCTGCTGGGAACTTCATTTCACACACCCTGTAACCGAAAAAAAAACAATCATTGCAGCCAAAGTACCCGGAAATATCGGCAGAGATCTGATTAGAGCCAAAATTATTCCGGAACTATATACAGGCGCAAATGTATTAATTGCACAAAAATGGGAACGAGTTGAATTTACTTACGTTGCGCCGTTTGTTTCGCCTAAACTGAAAAAGGGGGAACGGCTTGAACTGGTATTTGAAGGATTAGATACCGCAGCAACCGTAATTCTAAACGGCAAAAAAATTGCTTTCCCCGAAAACATGTTTATTCCTCATACTATAGACATAACAGAGCATCTGGCATGGAATAAAAGAAATACCCTTAAAGTAACTATTCATTCTGTTATTGATTATGCATCAAAACGCGCCAGGTTATGGGGAATTGAAGGTTTTGCATACAATCAATTCCCGTCATACGAAAATATTTTTGTACGCAAGGCACAGCACATGTTCGGCTGGGATATTGCACCGCGGATATTATTCGGCGGATTGTGGCGCCCGGTAAAACTGCATGTGCGAACAGCTAATGAAATAATCCCGGAAGACTTTTACTGCGCTGTACGTTCAGTTGATATTGAGCGCTCACTTGCACAGGTCGAGATTTCTTATGGACTCCTCCTTGATCAGAAAAACAACTGGAATGATTACGAAATTCATATCAGGGGAAAATGCGAAAACAGCATCTTTTCGTATTCCTTACCGGTACATTTTACGCACGGGAAAACAAGTTTTACAGTAACGAATGCCAAATTGTGGTGGCCTGCAGGTTATGGAAATTCAAATTTATATGATGTTCTGCTCTCGCTTCATTATCAGGGAAATATAATTGATGAATACAAAACCCGTATTGGTCTACGCACAGTAAATCTTGATTTTCATACCGATTTATCAAATATTAATAACAACCGGTTTTGCATTGTGGTAAATGGTAAAAATATTTTCGTAAAAGGCAGCAACTGGGTTCCTGCAGACGCTATGCACGACTGTGACGGCGAACGGATAAATAAGATTTTACCGATGTTTACCGATACGCACTGCAATATGGTGCGCTGCTGGGGGGGTAATGTATACGAAGATCATTCCTTTTTCAATTATTGTGATGAAAACGGGTTAATGGTCTGGCAGGATTTTATGTTCGGGTGTGCGCGTTATCCCCAGAACAATCAATTCCTTGAACAGGTAAGTAATGAAGCGCGTACCATTATCCGCAGTCTGCGAAATCATCCGTCACTTGCACTGTGGGCGGGCGATAATGAGACAGACGCAACCTATATCTGGGCGAATCCCGGATATACACTGCCATCCGCCAATAAAATTTCCAGGCAGGTTCTTAAAGAAGCAGTGGAATATCATGACCCCTGTCGTCCCTATCTTCCCAGCTCGCCGTATTTGACCGACCATGTATATACAACCCAAATGCAGGATTTTACTCCGGAACAGCACCTGTGGGGCCCCCGCGGTTATTTTAAAAATGATTTTTACGCCAAAAACAATGCGGTATTCGCCAGCGAAATTGGTTATCACGGAATGCCGTCAAAAAAAAGCATGGAGCAATTTCTTTCAAAAGACAAGGTGTGGGGAACATATAACAACAACGAGTGGATATTACACGCATCGAGTCCGCAGGAAAAAGAAGAAGCTCCGCTGGGGCAGAGAAACTATCTTATGCTCAACCAGGTCAGGGAATTATTCGGCGAGTCTGTAGATGTAAGCGCAATTGATGAATTTATCCTTGCATCCCAGATTACACAGGCTGAAGCGAAAAAATATTTTATTGAGCATTTCCGAACGCGAAAACCTTATAAAACCGGTATCATCTGGTGGAATATGATTGATTGCTGGCCCCAGTTCTCAGACTCTGTGGTTGATTATTATTTTGAGAAAAAACTGGCTTATGAGTATATTAAAAGATCACAAGAACCGTTATGCGTCATGGCAGCGGAAATAAACGGGAATATTGAAATTATTGCAGTGAATGATACACTTGACCCTGTAAAAGGAGAATGGCAAATAGAAAATAACGGTATGATAGAAATGAAAGGGACATTTGCAATTGCAGCAAACAGTCATGCGCGGCTTGAAACTCTTGAAAAGAACACATCTGCGGTATTACATATAATTAAATGGGTACATAAGGGCAAGTTATTCCGAAACCATTATGTACAGGCTGCTGCACCGCTTGATTTCGGCTGGTATTGTGAAAGAATGAAAAATATTTTATCAGATTAATCATGTTTTTGCATACCAAAAAATGGAGGTAATAAATGATTACAAATCCGGTTTTATTAAAATGGATCACCCTGGCGGTATTCCTCGGCGCCTATACGGCNNGTATAATTGCGGCTGCAATAACAATTCTTTCCGGAGCCGTGAGTCTTTTTCAGGCTCTATGGGGCAGAGGCGGCCACGGCTCTTCAATGGTAAACTGGAATGTAATGGGCGTATTTATAGGAACTCTGGTCATTGCCGATCTCTTCATGTTTTCCCTGGCACCTGAGGTTATTGCCGAAAAACTCCTTTCCAGATTTAGCTCGCCTCGCTGGGCTCTTGTTGCCCTTTGTCTTTTCGGGGGTATTATCTCCATGTTTGTTGAAAACGTAGCGGCTGTAATGATTTTAGCGCCCATTGCCATTTCGGTTTCCAAAAAGCTCAAGCAGCCTCTAACGCCGATATTAATCGGCTTGGTATTGCAGAGTAACCTGCACGGCTGCGGTACAATGATAGGCGATCCGCCGGATATGCTGCTTGCCGGTTTTGCAAAAATGAGTTTTCTTGACTTTTTCTGGTTTCACGGCCGCCCCAGTCTTTTCTTTTCCGTTATCTTTGGAAGTTTGACCGGGTCGGTTTTCCTGTCTTTTGTGTTTAAAAAATACAGGGGAACAATTGATTTTTCTTTTTCAACTAAAGCGCTTTCCTGGGTCCCCAGTATTATTCTGGTGATACTTATTTTCGGATTGGGTTTTTCCTCCCTGATAGACCCTGACTTTTCCTGGCTGGCCGGTACAGTCTGCGTGGCGCTGGCTGTGATCTCTCTGCTTTGGTACGCTTTGTTTATGAAAAAACAAAAAACAGCAGATAAACGAAAACAAATACTGAGTCTGATCAAACGCATGGACTGGGATACCGGCTTGTTTCTTATCGGTATCTTTATTTTCGTAGGCGCCTTTACCCGCTTCTGGGTGAAGGATATTGCAGGCTTTTTTTCTTTAATAACCGGGGGAAATATTTACGCGGCTTTCGGTATTATTGTCCTGGTGTCTGTGGCTGCCTCGGCTTTTATTGACAATGTACCTTTCCTGCTGGCCATGCTGCCCGTAACCGAGCTGATAGGCCAGAACCTCGGCCTGTTGCCCGGAACTCCCGCCATGTTTTTTCTTTATTTTGGTCTGCTCATCGGAGTTTCCGTCGGCGGAAACATCACTCCTATCGGGGCAACGGCCAATGTTGTGGCTATCGGTATACTGAAGCGCCAGGGTGAGCCGGTTAATTTCAGGGATTATATAAAAATCGGGCTGCCGTTTTCCCTGCTCGCTACTGCCATGGCCTGCGTTTTTATACTTCTCAACTGGGGTATTTAAGAAAAGGTAAGTACAAGAAAAGTATTCGAGCCGCTTATTGTACTTTTGAAAAAAAACCGGCTGCAGATTTCGCAAGCTCTGTCATAGTCATATCCGGATGAAAAACACCGATACCAACACCTACGCCATCAGCTTTTTCCAGGAATGCATGTTTGTTAGCGGAATTGATTCCGCCAACTGCAAATATAGGTTTTGGAATTACCGTTTTTAAAACAGCTATTTCGTCAGGACTACCACAGGGAAACAGCTTCAGTACATCGGCTCCGGCATTGACAGCTGCGAAAGCTTCAGTTGGTGTTTTAAATCCGGGTATTGACAGCATACCCAGTTCCCTGGTTGTCCGTATAACTTCCATATCGGTATTAGGCGAAATGATATATTTCCCTCCCGCTTTGTACACGGCTTCAACCGCATCTGTATTTAAAACCGTACCAGCGCCGATATGGACAGGTGAATTTTTATACTCTTGCGATAACAGACGAATACAGTCAAGCGCCCCTGCAGTATTGAGCGGAACTTCTATAAAACGGGCTCCGGCATCGGCCAAAACACAGCAAGTCCGGATGGCCATTTCCGGTTTTAACCCTCGCAGTATTAATATTACTTTGTGTTCCAGAAGTTCGGCAAGCATGGAATTCTTCATGGCATGTATGACCCTCCATTTATATTAATTGTCTCACCGCACAGGTAATCGTTTTTTAACGCGAAACGGACTGCCTCCACGATTTCGCATTCATCACCGGCGCGTTTAACCGGTATACCGGCTGAAAGCTCCGCAATGCGTTCCCGGGAAAGACGTTCGCCTATGGCCTCGGTCATAATCATACCGGGAGCTATGGTATTGACTGTGATTCCAAACGGCGCAGAGAGAAGCGCAAGCGAACGCGTCAGACTATGCAGCGCAGCTTTGCACATGGCATACTCCATCATTGGTCCGGGCGCTGCGCGATATGCCCAAACCGATGAAATGTTTATAATACGGCCCCAGCCTTTGATCTTCATCAGTTCCAAAGCCTTTAAAGAACAGAGAAAAGGCCCTTTGAGGTTTACGCCTATACTGCGATCAAACCATTCTCCGTCTGTGATATCATCCGGACGTTTGTATGGATCAAGGCGCGCATTGTTAACCAGTACATCAAGTGAACCAAACGTGTCTATGGTTATCTTGAATGCCTGATCTATCTGGATATTATCGGAAATATCAGCCTTGACCGTACATGCTTTTCCGCCTGCGCATTTAATTTTTTTTACGACCTCTTGGGCAGATTCTTTGCCGGATGAATAGTTAACTGCAACACAGTACCCGTCAGCTGCGAGCCCTGCGGCTATGGCGCTGCCAAGACCCCTTGATGCGCCAGTGATAAAGGCTGTTTTCATACATCACCACATATTATAACTTTTGCATTTAATAAATAAAGCTTGTATCCGCTCAGATTTTATAATTTTTAACACGAAGAGAATATTAGAAATAGTTAAGAAATCTTGTTAT
>DNNS01000218.1 GCA_003497555.1 Spirochaetia bacterium | reverse complement strand
TATTTCCATTAGATGTTTTCTGATCCTGAGCAGACTTCTGAACATAGGTTCATGTTCAAGAGCATTTGCTTTACGAAGAAGCATGGCACTTTTGATTAAATCAGGATCCGGTTTGGAATCGCAGGCTCTGAGGCAATTTGGATATTTGCCGGTAAATTGCATAAGCTTGTTTTTTAAAACAGCCCGGCTGATACCAGATGAAAAATAAAAAACCGGCTCCAGCAAGTCCGCGTCTGCCGGGATCAATCCCTCATGAATCGCGATTTCCCGGATATGAGTTCCCGGATAAATCCGGATTCCTTCCGTAAAATGCCCCATGTCAAGCGGCTCTATATAATCCGCTGCAAATCCAAGAGTTTCATCAATGGTCTTTTCGGTTTCTCCCGGCCCACCGAAAATAAAAAACCACATGGTGGGCATGTTATGTATTTTTAAAAGTTTGGCGGTATTTTCAAGCTGCGCAAGGTTAAAATTTTTTTTCATGGCANNATGGCAACCAGCATGGAGGGGCTTGCAGTATCGGGTGTACAATCAATCTGGACAAACCCGGCCTCTTTCATCAGTTCAATGAGCTCGCCTGTTACCCCCCCGGGATTAATTCCCATGGTGCGTAAACGAATTTTTAATCTGCGGCGGATAATCTCTTTGCAGATTTGTTCGGCATATCCGGGCGGTGAATTAAAGGTTGAATCAACAAACTCGAAAGTGACATTACCCAGGCGTTTATCAGTTGTTTCGATTTCATCTGCTACTTCATTCGCCGGACGAATACGGTAGCGGTTTCCCTCAATACAGGGGTAAGTGCAATAAATACACCTGAAAATACAGCCCCGTTTGCACTGTACCGGATAGCTTCCTCTCTGGCTATAGCCTTTAAAATCAATATAGGTGTCGATTTCAGACTGCACAAGATATAGATTTTCTTTACCAGGAAGGATCCTTGATTCGTCAGAAAACAGAAAATCTGTTTGTGGTTTTTCCCGGCAGTAAACATCTTCACGGGTAATTAGATTGGGTATTTTAATTTCAGCGGATTTTTTATGGTCAATGCCATATTGCACTGCATAGCTTGCAAATGCTTCAAAATTTTTTTCACCCTCACCGATAATTCCGGCGTCTGCCTCAAGTTTTTTCATTAATGCCAAAGGGAAAATACTGAACCCGGCTCCGCCCAATACCAGCGGCGCCCGGCTGTGCCTGCGGACTATTTTTATGTAATTATTATAAATATCCGTTATAAAAAAATTACCGTTTTCTATAATATCATCAATGTTGCGGATACCGACTCCGATCAGATCAGGCTGAAACGCAGTTATGGTGTCAGCCAGCGGCTGTTTTTCAAATGTACCGTCGTAAACTTTTACATTATAATGCCTGAGAGGATCCGGCTGAGTCAGATTTTTTTGTTTCAGATATGACGCTAACAGACATATTCCCAGGGGAGGAACAGGGTAAGGCTTTGTTTCCGTGTTGGAATTAATGAGAAGTATTTTAATCATAATCAAATTTATTATGGCGGGAAATTTTTAGCAAATACACTCTCCCCGGGAGCCGCGGGTGATTACACCCTAACAACGATAAAATTTTTTTCCGCAAACCTTGACAAACGTTAAATTTTAATATATAATATTATTGTATATATAAAATAATATTTAATAGAGGCTTAGCATGATTCAGGTCATAGACAGGGTAGCAAAAATCATTGCGCTCCTGCAGTCAAACCGCGAATGCAGCCTTACAGATACAGCTAAGCATATCGGTGTTTCCCTGCAGGCAGCCAGCAACATACTGCGCACCCTGGTGCATTTAAAATGGGTTAATGTTAATAATTCCAGATACAGCCTGGGCGAAGGCCTTTTATCAATTGCCGTTACTGAAGGGCGCTGGCAGCTCCTTAAATTTATCTGCGAACCGGCAGCTGCGGCCCTTTCCAGGGAAACGGGAGAATTGGTTGTTGTTGCCTGCCTGATCGACGGTAAAAGATACCCAATTGTTACATCAGTATTCAACAGAACAATAATGCTTAATACTGATGACTCTTTATATACCAGCCCCTTTTTAACAGTAACCGGAGCAATTCTGTTTGCCTTTGCCAACAGGCAGGAGCAGGAGTATATCTACAATATGCACGGGATTCCTAAAGACGCATGGCCGCAGATTAAAAATAAATCAATATTAATGGCCTGTTTAACACGTATAAAAAAGCAGGGTTTCTGCATCAGAAAAAGCGCAGGAAAAGAGAAAATGTCCCTGGCAGTGCCGATTTTCGGCACAGATGAAAAAGTATGGGCCTCGCTCGGCATTTTACTACCGGCCTTCAGATATACGCCCGGCCTTGGAAAAAAGCTGTTAAAAGCAATGCAAAAACATGCTGAAGAAATCAGAAAACAATTATATTTGCTGGAAAAAAAATAAGGAGTCGTCATGTCTCTGTGAGACACCCGAAACTATGAAAATGTGTAAGGTTATTCTTCTGACTGCGTGCGTTACGCACAGGCAAGTGGGAATATGTTTACATATAAAAATAATAAAATTAGGTTCGCGCAGAGGGCGCAGAGCTCGCAGAGAATAACTTTAACAGTTTATTCATTCCTCTG
>DNNS01000117.1 GCA_003497555.1 Spirochaetia bacterium | reverse complement strand
TACTCCAGCGGAGCGGGTGGTTAAATTATTTTCATCATTCTGGGTGTCGCTGTTGACATAACGACTCTCTGGGACATACCGTCTTATAACGGTATGTAAGCATTTGTTATTTATATCCATCAGGATTATTTTTATGCCATTTCCAGGCTGATGATATTATACTTTCCACATTTTCATAACGCGGTTTCCAGTTTAATTCGCTGCGCGCCCGGCTGCTTTCGGCAATCAATTCTGCGGGATCTCCGCTGCGGCGGGGAGCAACGGCATAGGGAATGGTTTTACCTGTAACTTTTTCCGCGGTTTTAATGATTTCACGCACACTTAATCCGGAACTTGTGCCCAGATTATATGTATTGCTTACGCCGTCAGCCTGCATTTTCTGCAAAGCCAGAATGTGCGCAGTAGACAGATCACTGACATGTATATAATCCCTGATGCAGGTGCCGTCAGGGGTTTTATAATCATCGCCGTAAATCATGATTTTTTCTCTTTTGCCAAGAGCTGTCTGCAGAACAATGGGAATAAGATGCGTTTCCGGAGAATGATCTTCTCCGATGTCGGAATTTTGATCTGCACCGGCAGCGTTAAAATAACGAAGAACCGTGTATGTTATATTGTATACTTTACACCAGCTGAGCATTTTTTCAATGGCAAGCTTGGTCTCGCCATAGGGATTTTTGGGTATGGTCGGATCGTTTTCCCGAATAGGAATTTGGTACGGATCTCCGTAAGTTGCCGCTGTAGATGAAAAAACGATATATTTAATATCAAACTCAAGCATGGATTCCAGCAGGCAAAGTGAAGTATAAACATTGTTCCTGTAATACTTGAGAGGATTTTCCATGGATTCGCCCACCAATGAATCAGCGGCAAAATGAATAACTGCATCAGGCCTGGATTCAGTAAAGACTTTACGCAAAAAATCAGGATCTCTTATATCGCCGGTATAAAGAGGTGATTTTTTAACTGCCGCTTTATGTCCTTTGGAAAGATTGTCAATGACCAGGGGATCGTGTCCGGCCCGTTCCAGTTCTCTTACACAGTGAGATCCGATGTAACCGGCGCCTCCGCTAACGCATACTTTCATGGCTGTTCCTTATTCGGCCTGCTGCCGTGGTTTTGGATATTTGGCATCATATTTCTGAATATTATCAATAAGAGCTGTCTGCAGGCGGCGGGCGTGATCAGGGGTCATAATTATACGGGCGCGTACTTTCCCCTTGGGTGTGTTGGGCTGCATATAGATAAAGTCAAAAACAAATTCATTATCTGTGTGGTTCATAATTACCAGGTTACAGAAAGATCCCTGGGCTGTCTGATCATCAAGCTGAATTTCAAAATTTTTATTATCCGTCTGCCGGTCGTTCATGGTGTTTCCTTTATGGTTTGTTATTTTTAATTTTTTTATAATATTCGTCAAAATGCCTGATCATTTCAGCTGTTTTTTCCCGGCCGAACAAATCTTCATCGTCGCCGGGCCGCGTTTCCTGAAAAAGCTGATAATAATAACGGAAAAGATTTTCATTGCGCTCTTCCAAAAAATACTGCAGCAGATAATAATAGCATGATTTTTTCCGGAAACCGAAATCTATTGACTTGTAAAAAAAAGGAACGGCTTCCTTGCGGGCGGAAGCCTGGCCTGAAAAAATCAGCATGCCGGTGATAAATGCTGCCTTGGCTGCAGATTCCCGGTAAAATTTTTCATCCGTTTCGGCTGTAAGAACGGAGATTTTATTCAGATACTCGAGTTCGCTTTTATAATACTGCAGGCGATGCAATACCGAGGCCATATAAAAATACAGCTGAATGGTCTCTTCGGGCATAAAAAAATACCGGGCAAGCGCTTCCGCTTTGCGGAATTCTTCCAGCGCAATTTCATCAAGATTATTCTGCATATGCAGATAGCCTATCTCCATATGGCAGGAGGCGCAGTTGGAATTAGCCTTCAGGGTATTATAGTATGCGGACAGAGCTGCAGCAGTATTACCGGCGTCGCGCAGGTTATCGGCTTCGCTTTTCAGCAGCAGGTAATTTTCAGCCGGGTAAAGGCAGAAAGCCCCCCCCAAAAAACATGAAATAATTATTAATATTTTCATTTACCTCTGCCTCTGGGCTTGACTGCAGAAACATTATTGATTTTCTGTATTATTTTATTGGTCAGACTGTCCAGATTGGTGTATTGTTCCGGCGCATTTTTCAGCATTTCTGTCAAGCTGTCCTGTTCTCCTGCCGCCATTTTATTGGTTATAATATACAATGAATTGGTTAAATCTGAAAACACGAATTCATATTCGCCGGTTTGTGTGTATATTTCGGCTCTGGTAAGATAAAAACGGAATTCACCGGGTGCATTGCTGATGGCGCTGTTTATGGTTAACAGCGCATTTTTTAAATCCGGCGGTTCCCTGCTGGAGAGGCAGGAGGCCAGATTATTATAGAGCAGATAATTCTGCGGATCAAAATCAATGGCAGAAAGATAATACGCGGCAGCCTGGGAGTAGTTTTTCAAGCCTGCTTCAATATTTGCCAGATATTGAAAAGCCCGGGCGCCGGGGCGGATATTAATTGATTCGTTAAGATAATAAATGCCTTTTTGCAGATCGCCTGTCTGATAATAGGCTATACCCAGATTACAGGCTGCTTCGGGCAAGCGCTCCAAATCCAGAGACCTGCTGTAACAGGAAACCGCATTTGTATATTTTTCCTGCTGAAAAAATATATTGCCGAGATTAAATATTTTCCGGGCATGAGACAGACCGTTTCCGGCAAAAGCGGTTAAGTCCGAAATATACCGTTTCAGTAAAAAGTAATTATTATCATTTTCAATTTTTCGGTATAACAATCTGGTTTTATAATAATCATGTTGCCCGGGAAATCCGTTAAAAATTGTTTCGGCTCCGCCGAAATCTCCGGTTTCAGCCTTATACACAGCAATATTAAGCAGCAGAGCCGGTGCAGCCGGCAGGCCATATGCGTAATAATAATTGTAATTGGAATACAATTCGTGGAAGGATTCTATTTCTGCCGTCGTATGCAGGTAAAGCATCAGCCGGTGACTGTTGTTTATTACCGTATCGTCAAGAGAAGAATTAAAACCGTCAAAACTATTGGTAAACAAATTGGTGCTTTCTTCATACAGGTAATTTTCCGGTGCGCAATTGGAAGCAATTAAAACATCGACTATATTTTTTTTCAGGGAATAATAAGACCGGATTTCGCCGATATTTTTACTGAGCAGATTATTTAACAGGCAGGCGCTTTGTTCATAATCTTCAAGCCGCAGGGCAGCGTCGGCATATAAATAGCACAGCTGCTGATCCGCCGCATTACTGACCGGCAGAGAACACTCGTTAAGCAGCGGTTTGAAATTACTGCGCAGATTTTCATAAGCAGCGCTGCCGGCCTGGTATAAATTGGTCAGTTCGGCATATAAAATAAAAAAATTGCTTTGCGCCCGGCAGAAATAATGCGAAAAAAATAAAATCAAAAAAACCGGAATACAAAACGAAAATTTTTTTTTATTATAGCTGCGGTTTTTTAATACTGGCAAATGAGTTTTTAAAAGAAAATAATTCATTGCCGCACCGACCTGACAAAAAAAATACTGCCGGCTGCGAGCAGAACAATATTGGGAAGCCACATGCCCAGGGCTGCCGGCATTCTTCCGCTTGAGGCGTTGGTTTCGCCTAAAAACATAAAAATATAATATGAAAAAATGATAATGATTGAAAAGCCCATACCGATGCCCTTGCCGCTGCGCCGGGCGCTTACCGCCAGAGGTGATCCGATAACCACAAATACCAGGCAGGCAAAAGGAATGGAAAATCTTTTATGATATTCAACATACATAAAAGGCTTGCTTTTAATGTTCTGTTTCAGTTCTTCCTGTATTTTTTTGGCAATTTCCCAGGCAGAAATTTCGCGCAGGGAACGGGGCAGGCTTTCCTCCTGGGATATTCTGGTTTTAATTTTAATATCGATGTTTTCGCATATCGTAGGCTGATAGCGGGAAAGGTCTTTCATATCGATTTCAAGAATTATTGAATCTGTAAGGCGCAGAATGATTAGCGGAGAGTTTACATAATTGTTGATCCAGGCTCCCTTGCGCGCCCAGGTGACTTTCAGCTGTTCGCCGCTGAACTCATAAATAAAAACATCATCCATTTTTTGTTCGGCATCGTTGTAATGCAGGGCGGTGACCTGCTGCCTGGTGTCGGGAATGGAGGTAAAAGTGCGGTCCGCCAGCAGTATACCGGGATTGGAAAAAATTACATTGCGGTAGAGAGTTTTATAACGATGATTAGTTTCGGGCAGTATATAATTATTGAATAAAATCATAAGGACTGAAAGACATAATCCCAGAGCCAGGGCCGGCAGGTAAATGCGCAGCATGGAAATACCGGAGGCCTGCAGGGCTGTTATTTCCGTATCATGCGCCATGCGGCCAAAGCCGATTAATATACCGAAAATTACCCCCATGGGAACGGTCAGCGCCATGGTAAAAGGGAGCATATAGATAAAAAGACGCATGACCACCAGAAAATCAATATTTTTTTCAAAATAAAGCCTGATTAAATCCGCGACAAATTTGTTGATAACCATGACAAAAGTAAAAAATGCCGTCCCGACTATAAAGGGCGGAATGATTTCCCTGAGAATATAGCGGTCAATAATTTTCATGATTTTAACCTGATTAATCAGGGGGCAAGCAGACTGATCATCATTATCAGCGCTNNCGGTAGTTTTACGCATATATCTGCTGAAAATCAGCAAGGCGTATATAATTACCGCCAGCGCAGTTATAAAAAAAGGTACTTTTAAAAAATCGAACAAAGGTTTCAAAGCCGGCAGCAGAAGAAGCGGCCATAAGGAAAAAAAGAGATGATTGCGTATTTTTTCATGATTAAAATTTAACTGCCGGCGCGGCAGTCTGAGAAAAACCGCATACCAGATAAAGACCAGGAAGCACGAACTTGCCAGAAAAAAAACCGCCCCGTACAGGAAGGCATGAACAGATACTCCCGGGCGCAGGCAGAAAATATAAAACGAAAGCAAAGATGCGGCAAAAACCGGTGCGGGATTTTTTTTTAACAGGCAGAGCAGTCTTTTCATTTCAGTGTATTCCGTTGTATCTGTATTGCGGAACCGGGCTGGAATTTAATAAACCGAACACCGGACGCAGATTTAAAGACTCAACAATATCCTGCCAGCGATCCTGACGATAGCGGATGATATTAAGATTTTTATAATCAAGGCCGCATAATTCCGCTATTATTTTTTTGGCTGCCGAGTAATCACCCACGCCGTCAGCCAGTCCGTTTTTGACAGCCTGTACGCCGTTATAAATGCGTCCGTCGGCCATGGCGCGCAGTTTTGCTTCCGGGCATTTTCCCTTGCGCCCCTGCAGCAGGGCATCCAGAAACTGATTGTATGTGGAATCAATCATTTCCTGGAGCATGGTTTTTTCATCCGCCAGGGGCTTGCGCATGGAAGAAAAAATATCTTTGTATTTTCCGCTTTTGACTGTAGTTGAGCTTATTCCCCATTTCTGCATCAGTTCAGAAAATTCAATACTGTTCATTATTACGCCGATGGAACCGATTAGGGATCCGGGATTGACAATAATGGCATCGGCCGGCAGGGAAATATAATAGGCTCCGGAAGCGCAGATATCAGCTACCGAGACTACGATTTTTTTTCCGCTCTCACGAAAATCAAGCATGGCCTGATAAATTTCCTGGCTGGAGGAAACCGTGCCGCCGGGAGAATTAATGCGCAGCAGAAGCCCCTTGACGTTTTTGTCTTCTTTGGCTTTCTGAATCATATTGATCCAGGTTTCGGCGCCGCGGTTTATACCCAGCAGGCTGCCGGAATCGCTGTTGTAACTTATGGGAGAAAAAATTCTTAGCTCATAAATACCGGCCCGGGGAATGGAAATGTTAAAATCAACATCCCGGTTTTTGTTTCTGTCCGGTACCGGGCGGAAAAGGCCGATTAGACCGGTTAATACGCTTAAAGCAAAAAGTCCTGCGATTAAATATGAGTTTTTATTCNNCTACCCCCAATTATATATTTTTTCAGGCATGTTATTCTTTTCCGGAATAATTAATTACTTCAATGTCAATTATGGGCATTTTATACAGTTCTTTAAGGAAATAACGTTTTAGTTTTTTTATGGTTGATTGTATAAAAATTCCGCGGTTTTGCCCGTGCTGGCTGTATTGTTCTTCTGCGATCCGGATGATATTTTTTTTCAGATTTTCCGAGGCGGTGAAATCGGTAAAGCCTCTGGATATTATCCGGGTTTGCTCCAGTTTTTGATTATTTACACAGCATATCAGGGCGATCATGCCGTTGTCGGAAAGCCGGGATCGTTCATGCACTATATCGGCATAACTTTCGCCGACCCCCTTACCGTCAATAAAAATGGGGCGNNTCCCTTGCCGTCAATAAAAATGGGGCGTATGGGTATTTTTTCGGAAACCATTCTGGCTTTTTTGGAGGTAAATTCCGCCGATGAACCGTTGGAAAGAATAAAGATATTTTCAGCCGGAATGCCCATGCTTTTGGCGGTATCGGCATGCATGCGCAGATGAATCGGCTCCCCGTGAATGGGGATAAAATATTTCGGTTTAACCAGGTGCAGCAGTATTTTCTGTTCTTCTTTGGCAGCATGTCCGGAAACATGAACATCGGAGCGGGAGTCATTTATTACCGCTGCGCCCTTGGAGACGATTTTATTTACGACTTTTCCGATACTCATTTCGTTGCCGGGTATAATGGATGAAGAGAGAATAATGGTATCGGTTTCATTAATGCGGATATGTTTATGGCGATCTGTTGCCATGAACATGAGAGAAGACATGGGCTCGCCCTGGGTGCCGGTGGTGATAAGCAGCAGTTTGTGGGGTTCCAGACTTTTTACTTTTTCTATGTCGATAAATATTTTTTTATTAACTTTGATCAAACCCAGCCGGCAGGCAATATCGATGTTATCTACCATGGATCTTCCGGAAAGCGCAATACGCCGGTCGTATTTTTCCGCTAAATTGATTATCTGCTGGATGCGGGAGATATTGGAAGCAAAGGTAGCAAAAATCAGACGCCCGGATGCGCTGCTGACTATGTTGTCCATATCATGCAGCAGGGTTTGTTCTGAAGGGGTAAAGCCTTCTACGCCTGAATTGGTGGAATCGGAAAGCATAAGCTGTACGCCCTTTTCGCCCCAGTAGGCAAATCTGGCTAAATCCGCAGGCTTGCCGCCTTCAGGAGTAAGATCGATTTTAAAATCTCCGGTGTGTAAAATATTGCCGACAGGAGTCGTTATAGCTAATGACATGCAGTCGGGAATACTGTGATTTACCGGAATAAATTCAATGTGAAAGCATCCGGCTTTAATTACCGAGCGCGGTTTGATCTCG
>DNNS01000129.1 GCA_003497555.1 Spirochaetia bacterium | reverse complement strand
GCCGGAATTCTTTACAATAACGCACAGAGCCCGGGACGGATCGGTAACCGCATCGGGTATGGAAAAAATTCTGTGCAGCCTGATTAAGGGCAGAAAATCGTTGCGGTACTGTACCAGTTCGCCTTTTCCTTCCACGGATTTGATCTGAACGCTCGTCGGACGGTAGGTTTCTTCAACAGTGATAATCGGGATAATATATACTTCGCGGCCTGCGCCCGTAAGCATACCGTCGATAATCGCCAGGGTAAGAGGCAGGGTAATTTTAAAGCGCGTTCCCTTTCCGGGTTCGGAAAAAATATCGACATTGCCGTTCAGCTCCTTGACATTGGAAAGAACAACATCCATACCCACACCGCGGCCGGAAATATCCGTTACTTTTTCAGCGGTGGAAAGCCCGGGGTGAAAAACCAGCCGGTATATTTCAGCGTCGGAAAGCTCTTCGTTCCCGGAAATTATCTGTTTTTCAACGGCTTTGGCGAGCAGGCGCTTTTTGTTTATTCCGGCCCCGTCATCTCTTACTTCAATAACCACACTGCCGGCTTCATACCAGGCGTTTAAAAACACCGTACCGCACTCCGCCTTGCCGGCAGCTCTGCGGGCCTGGATGGTTTCTATGCCGTGATCAACGGAATTACGGATCATATGCTTGAGCGGATCATCAATTTTAGCAATCATGTTTTTATCAAGCTCGGTATCATGGCCGGAAATTTCAAGCCGGGCTTCCTTGCCGTGTTCCGCTGCCAAATCACGTACCAGGCGCCGGAACTTGGTAAAGGTGGGTCCCAGATTAATCATGCGCAGGGACATGGTATGCTCCTGCAGCGACTGGGAGAGTTTATCCATGCCGGATGATACAACCCGCAGCTCCTCGCCGGCCGGACCTTTTATTTTTTCGGCAATACTGTTGACCTGCGACTGGCTGATGACCAATTCGCTAATCATATTCAGCAGACGATCGAGTTTTTCAGAGGAAACCTTGATAAAGGAATCTTCGCTAACCTGGGTTTTCCGTTCCCGCAGCGCTTCGGGCGCATGCAGTTCGGCCTCCTGCGGTTTTTTATTTTCCGGAATTTTTTCAATTGTGATTTTGCTGTCATCCATTACAAAAAGAAAAATATTTTTCAGATCTTCTATTGTACGGCTGCTTTCCAGTTCAGCCTGCCAGGCTATATACAGCACGGACGGATCAAGATTTTCAAATTCCGGCAGGCCGGTTTCGTTTATATTAATGTCATGCAGAGTCCCGGCCTTGCGCAGATCATCAATAAACATCAGGGGATCAATTCCAAACCTGAAAATATTTCTGTTTAATTCCATAGTGATGCGGAAGCGGTTCCAGGCAGCAGAAACAGCATCCCGGATAATTTTTTTCCCGGAACCTTGAGTATGCGCTGAGAGACTTTGCGCTACCTGCGAATAATCAAGCCCGTTTCCGGCCTCGCTTCCGCCTTTGATGTTTTTTAACATGGCTTTGATAATATCGATGGAAGAAAGTACGGAAGATATTGCTTCCCGGGATACTGCGGTTTTCCCGGAACGCATATTTTCGAGAAAATCTTCAAGATGATGAGTAAAATCCTGAAGTTCGGTCAGGCCTACCAGCCCGGCGCTGCCCTTGATGGTATGGGCTGCCCGGAAAATTTTATTTAGTATATCAGGATTATCGGGAAATTCCTCAAGATTGATTATTTCAGTTTCAAGCACTTCAAGGTTTTCAGCTGCTTCCGAAAGAAAAACATTTAAAAACTGGGAAAAATCTTCAGCCATGCTGCAAACCGGAGTTAACGGACAAAACGCTTTACAATTTCTACCAGCTGATCGGGGTTAAACGGTTTAACCAGCCAGCCGCTTGCTCCGGCCTGTTTGCCTTCGAGTTTTTTTGATTCCTGCGCCTCGGTGGTAAGCATGAGAATCGGTGTAAATTTGCATTTTTCAATTTTTCGTATTTCCTTGACAAGGGCGATACCATCCATTTCGGGCATGTTGACATCGCAGATAAAAAGATCAATCTTTTCTGTCGATGCTGCGATTTTTGCCAGTGCATCAGGCCCTGATTCACAGGCAGTTACCTTGTACTCGGCTTTGGCTAAGGTGTAGTCTACAGATGCCCGTGTGGTGGCAGAATCATCGACAATATATACTTGCGGCATTATACCTCCCTGGTAAATAGCTGTTTGACGGTAACGTCAAACGGCCCGATGTTTATANNTAATATCAACATGTCCTTGCGAGTCAACATGAAACATTTTCATTGTTTCGGGTATCCCTCCGGACATGACGACTCCTTGGTTTCAATAATACGGCCGGCGCCGTAATTAATAAATTTTTCTTTGATTTTTTCTGAAATGTTCTCATAAGTCAGGCTAATTTTATTCTTTTGTGCGGTTTTTTGCAAAGCAAGCAGAATCTGCAGTAAAGAAGCGTCAAATTTTTCTAGAGCGGAAAAATCAAATGTTATGGATTTTTGATCCAGCCGGTTTTTTATTTCATTATACAGCGTTTCTGCTGTATCTGCTGAAATCTCGCTTTTAAGTATGATTTTGTTCATAAATCTCCATGGAAAATTTATTTATAAGAGAC
>DNNS01000598.1 GCA_003497555.1 Spirochaetia bacterium | reverse complement strand
CATGCCTGCAAATATTCTTCAGCAGTATCGGTACCGGTTAAAACCGGCATATATCCGAGCGCGCTTAGAACTTTCACCAACTGCAGAAAACTATGAACAGAAAGATTTTTGGTTTTCCAGCGGGAAAGCGGATTAATCAGCGCAATTCCCCGGGCGGATCCCGGCAGGGTATTAATAAAATCACGGGCCTTTTTTTCCTCTTCACTGCTGATAATAATTTCAGGGGTATAATCGGTATTTTCGCCGGAAAGCCCGAGCGCATGCGTACAGGCTGAATATTTGGCTGGCGCATAAGTTTTACGGTCATCTATATAGCGCATGGAAAAACCCGGCCATTTTCCCCAGGCGCTTTTATAACGGCTGCGGCAGAAATATAAAAAGAATACACTGCGGGCAAGACCCTGGTAATCAACAGCCAAATCGTATTGATTCCGCCGGATTTGCCCGATCAATCCGCATAAATATTTAAAAAATGCAAAAATCAAAAAAGGATTGTGCGCCAGGCGCTTCTGCCATTCTTCGCGTCTGAAAACAAAAATCCGGCCCAGATGATGATTTTCCGCAAGCAGGTGATAAGAAAAAGCTTCAACTATAAAATGAATTTCAATCTGCGGATTAAATTTTTTTATTGCCCGGATAGCAGATGTAAGCATAATCACATCGCCAATGGAACTGAGTTTGATAATCAGAATTTTACATGGTTTTTCCGAAAGATATTTTTTAAAAACTTTCTGATCAACAAAAAAATTTTTTTTTATCTGCACTGCTTAATTATATCATAAGGAAACGCTAAAATTTAGTACACAGGGANNCCCAAGAAAAAAAATCACGCCCGTTGTAAATATTTTTCTTTCAGTATACAATATTATATAGTAGCATAGCAATTATCCGGAGAATAATATGGCTTTACCTAAATACCGAAAATCGAAATCCAGAACCAAACGTCGGCGCACCATTGCTGATAAAATCACCTTAAAAAATCTTTCNNCTCTGCCCGGAATGTAAAACCTTTAAAATGCCGCACCGGATATGCCCGGAATGCGGTTATTATAAAGGGAAAAAAGTCCTGAAAAACAAATAACTTTAATTCAAAATGAAAATCGCTGTTGATGTAATGAGCGGCGACAAGCCGCCGGCCGAGCTGATAAAAGGCTGTGTGCTGGCAGTCTCGGATTTTGACGTAAAAGTTGTAATAGTCGGAGACGAAAAATTAATCAACAGTGAACTGAAAAATCACAGTTTTAAACACGATAAAATCGAAATACTTCCGTCAACCGAAATAATCGGAATGNNAAATCGCCGACCAAGGCAGTCCGCCAAAAAACCAGGTCTTCAGTAGTAATAGCTGCCCGCGCTGTTAAAGAAGGAATTTGTCAGGCTTTTTTCTCGCCGGGCAACACCGGCGCTACCCTGAGTGCTGCACTTTTACATATCGGACGCATTAGCGGAGTAAAACGTCCGGCAATTGCCTGCGCCCTGCCCACGACCATGAACAGGCCGGCAATTATAATCGATGCCGGTGCAAATGTTGATTCCATACCAGCCTATTTATGCCAATTCGCAATAATGGGTGAAATACATTACAGGCATATGTTTGGAATTGATCAGCCTCGTGTAGGCCTTTTAAATATCGGCGAAGAAGATTCCAAAGGATGCGATTTAACCATCAAAACCAACATGATGATGAAAAAACTTCCTTTAAATTATATCGGAAACATTGAAAGCCGTTATATTTTTAACGGCAGTGTTGATTTAATTATTTGTGATGGTTTTACCGGAAATACGGTTTTAAAACAGGCTGAGGGAATGGGAAAATTCTTTAATGGAATAATAAAAAAAGAAGTAAAAAAATCTCTGCGCGCCAAAGTCGGCGGTTTACTGTTAAAACCTGCTTTCCAGGCCATTAAAGCATGTACAGATGCATCTGAATACGGAGGCATGCCCCTGCTTGGCATCAACGGGCCGGTTCTAATCGGCCACGGGTCAAGCGATGCCAGGGCAGTACGTAATGCCGTGCGCTCCGGTCTGCAGAATCTGAAATGCGATATAAACAAACAGATCCAGACTGCTATAGAAAAATGGGGAAACTTATAGATTATTACCAATATCTTTGTAATACTCAAGCATCTTAAATTATTTATATAAACGGAATCGTAAAAATGTTTAAACAACTGGCGTCAACTGTATTTTCCGCTGATTTTGAAAAAGAAGTCCTGGCTTTTTGGCAAAAAAACGATATATTCAAAAAATCGCTGGAAGCAAGAAAAAACTGCACTAAATATATTTTTTACGACGGACCGCCGTTTGCAACCGGGCTTCCTCATTACGGCCATCTTCTGGCCGGCACTATAAAAGATATTATTCCCCGCTATCAGACCATGCGCGGCAAATTTGTTCCCCGTCGTTTCGGATGGGATTGTCACGGACTTCCTGTAGAATATGAAATGGAACAGGAGCTCTCGCTGCACGGCAAACAGGATATAATAAAATACGGAATTGACAGGTTTAACGAACAATGCCGCAGTATAGTTCTCCGTTATGTAAATGAATGGCGGTCTACGGTCAGCCGTATGGGACGCTGGGTAGATTTTGATCATGATTATAAAACCATGGATCCTGCTTTTATGGAATCCATTTTCTGGGTTTTTAAAAGTTTATGGGAAAAAAAACTTGTTTATGAAGGAATGAAAATACTTCCTTATTGTCCGCGCTGCGCTACTCCGCTTTCCAATTTTGAAACCAATCAGGGTTACAAAGAAACCGATGATCCGTCTGTAACGGTCCGTTTCCGATCAGCCGCCTCGCCCGATACCTGGTTTTTGGCATGGACTACAACCCCCTGGACATTACCGAGCAATTTTGCCTTGGCCGTGGGAAAAGGAATAAAATATGTCAAAATCAGGGATAATAATAATTTTTATATTATGGCCAAAGAACGACTGCCGGTATATTATAAAAACTCTGCCGAATATCAGATTATCAGAGAACTGTCGGATGAAGAACTTTGCGGCCAGAAATATCTTCCCTTGTTTCCTTATTTTTCCGGTTATGCGGAAAAAAATTCTTTCCGGATTTTAACCGGTGATTTTGTTTCTACCGAAGACGGTACCGGAATTGTCCATCTGGCGCCGGCTTTCGGAGAAGACGACTATGCACTGGCGCTTAAAGAAAAAATCGCATTTGCCGCACCGGTTGACGATGAAGGAAAATTTACCTCTGAAATCCCGGATTATCAGGGGCGTTTTGTAAAAGACTGCGATAAAGATATTATCGAGCGTCTTAAAAAAGAAGGCTCTCTGATTCACCGCTCCCGGGTCAGGCACAATTATCCTTTCTGCTGGCGCTGCGATACACCTCTGCTTTATCGCGGAATATCAACCTGGTTTGTTAATGTGGAAAGCATTAAAAAAGACATGCTTGACGCCAACAGCAATACAAGCTGGGTTCCGCAGC
>DNNS01000343.1 GCA_003497555.1 Spirochaetia bacterium | reverse complement strand
GTAATCAAAATGAATATCGGCAATCAGGGGTATATTAATTTCTTTTTTAATATCCCGCAAGGCAGCAGCTGCCGGCATGTCAGGTACGGAAACCCTGACGATTTCACAGCCGGCCTTTTCCAGATCCTGAATCTGCCTGGCTGTTGCCTTGATATCGGAAGTCGGGGTATTGGTCATGGACTGAATCGAAACCGGGTGATCGCCCCCGATTTTTACCTTGCCGATCTGAATTATTTTTTTCAGTTTTTTTTTCACAGTCCCTGAATTCTTGACAAAGACCTGAGACCCGAGAAAGGTTCGGCTGCAGGTGCAATTGGAGTTTGCGCATTTTCTTTCGGCGTTTGTTTTNNCAGCAGTTTGATCGCTTCGCGTTCATTAAAAATTATGGAATAAAGATTTTTGAGTATTGTATCAGGATCCGTAACTTCGGTAATTTCCTGGCGTAAAAAACGGTTAATCATCTGAATTTTCTGTACAGCCTCGTCCGTAACCGGATTACCGCCCTTGACATATGCGCCTATGCTGATCAGCTCTTCGGCTTCTTTGTGGGCAGCTATCAGCTCTTTCATACGCATGGCGGCCCGGTTATGATTGACAGAGCTTATCTGATTCATCAGCCTGCTTATGGACATGGGAATATCGATTGAAGGATAATGGCTTTTCATGGCCAGCTGTCTGGTTAAAACAATCTGGCCGTCAAGAATACCGCGTACTGCATCGGAAATCGGTTCATCAAGATCGTCGCCTTCCACCAGCACAGTATAAAAAGCCGTGATGGAACCCTGATCGGATGTACCGCTGCGTTCTAAAATTTTGGGCAGCATGGTAAATACCGAAGGTGAGTATCCGCGCGCAGTAGGCTGTTCTCCCAAAGAAATGCCTATTTCCCTCTGCGCCATAGCCAGCCTGGTCAGGGAATCAACCAGCAGCATGACATTTCTTCCCTGATCCCGGTAAAATTCCGCAATAGTGGTAGCTGAGTATAAAGAGCGTATTCTGGCCATGGGCGGAGCGCTTGATGTAGCCACTACCACAATAGACCGCTTTAGGCCTTCTTCTCCCAGATCTCTTTCGATAAATTCCAGAACTTCACGGCCGCGTTCACCGATCAGGCATATTACTGTAAGATCAGCTTTGGTGTTGCGCGCTATCATGGAAAGCAGGGTGGATTTACCGACCCCGGAGCCGGAAAAAATACCTATGCGCTGTCCCATGCCTACAGTTAACAGGCCGTCAATTGCCTTGATTCCAACATGCATTTTTTGGGTGATGCGTTTACGATTTATAACGCTGGGCGGATCGCGGAAAACCTGGCGGCGCTGGGCATAAAAATTAAGACTGTGCCCGTCAATAGGGTCGCCGATTCCGTTTATTATTCTGCCGATTAAATCATCGCCGACCAGAATGGTAAGCGGTTCTGAATTGGAATAAACAACGCAGCCGGGAATAATTCCGGGAGTGTCTTCAAGCGGCATAAGCAGAACGCGATCTTCGCGCAGTTCCACTACTTCCGCCCTGGCGAATTTACCGTCCGGCAGCTCTATTTCGCAGATTTCGCCGATAGTGCAGATAGGGCCTTTACTTTCAATCAGCAGGCCTGAAGCCTTGAGTACCAGACCGCTTGAGCGTACGGTATTAACCGCTTCTACCAGGCGTTCGTATTTTTCAAACAGACCCATAAAAAATATCAGAACCCTTTGATGGGCTGGATATTTTTAATTGCTGTTTCTATTTCATTCATCTGGGTGGCGATACGCGCGTCAATATCGCCGAAATCGGTTTCTATAATACACCCGCCCTGTTCAATATTCGGATCTTCCAGAACATTAACATTTTCGATGTTGTCAAGCATGCGGTAAAAATCATCTTTATGACGGGTGGTAAGCTCCAGATCATTGATATTTACGCGGATTGTAACCTGGGCACGTCCCTTAACCTTACGCAGGGCTTCGGTAACATTGCGGAGAATTACAGCCTGATCACTTTCGGTTATGGCTTTTACAACCTTTTTGGCTACAGCAATGGAAATGTTAATCAGCTGTTTTTCGCTGCTTTCAATAATTTCATTGCGTTTGTTGATAGTTTCACCCAAAATTTTTTCAAGTCTGCCCTTGATGCGATCAAGCTCTTCATGTCCTTTCTCATAGGCTTCTTCAAACCCCTTGTCAAAACCTTCTTTATGGGCTGCCTGCTGTATATCATTTTTACGGGCTTCGGCCTCTTTGATAATTTCTTCAGCGCGGCTTCGGGCATCTTTGATTATATCTTCAGACTGTCGGCGGGCGTTTTCCAGTTCGGCTTTGTATTTTTCGTTTCCGTCTTTGATGCGCTGAAATGCGCCTACTTCTGCCAGTTCGATTATGCGTTTGGCTTCTTCTTCAGCTTCCTTGCGCAGCTGCCGTAATTCTTCTCCGGCAGAGTTTTTCTTGTCCGTAATCTCTTTTTCTATTTCTTCAATGGAAGGGCCGGAATATATCTCTTCCTCGACTTCATCGTCAATTAAATTTTTAAATGAAGGCGGAGTAATAAATACCGGCTTTTTGCTGTAATGCGCTTTGGCTGATTTAATTATGTTGCTTGCCACCCGGATACTCCTCTATACTAAACTACAAGTTCGTCTTCGCCTGCGCGGGCCACAATAATTTCGCCGGATTCTTCAAGCTTGCGTATGATGTTAACAACTTTCTGCTGGGCTTCTTCCACATCGCGCAGACGTACCGGGCCCATATATTCCATATCTTCCTTGAGCAGGGTGGCTGCGCGCTTGCTCATATTTTTGAATATTTTTTCCTGAACTTCGGCATCAACGCTTTTCAGCGCTTTGGATAAATCAGCAGTATCCACTTCGCGCAGAACTTTCTGTACGGAACGATCATCAAGAAGTACAATATCTTCAAATACAAACATGCGTTTCTTGATTTCTTCGGCCAGTTCCGGATCTTCTTCTTCAAGGGCTTCCACAATGGTTTTTTCCGTGGAACGGTCGGCCAGGTTTAAAATTTCAACAACCGCATCAATACCGCCGGCCGAGGTAAAATCTTCCGAAGCCAGAGTGGAAAGTTTGCGTTCCAGTACTCTTTCCACTTCGCGCAGAACTTCCGGGGATGTTCTGTCCATATTGGCAATACGTTTGGCCACATCGTGCTGTATTTCTACCGGCAGATCGGCTAAAATCTGCGAAGCCTTTTTGGGATCAAGATATGCCAAAATAAGCGCTATGGTCTGCGGGTGTTCTGCCTGAATAAAGTTGAGCAGATGCTGGGGATCGGTTCTGCGTACAAAGTCAAAAGGACGCACTTGCAGGGAGGAAGTAAGCCGGTTGATAATGTCCACCGCTTTCTGGGTACCCNNCGCCGGATGTGATAAAATCCTGGGCCAGCATGAGTTCATGAAACTCGCGCAGCACGGCATCTTTATCGGTTGAGTCGACGCTGTCAAGACGGGCAATTTCAAAAGTAAGGCTTTCTACTTCTTCTTCTTTAAGATGCTTCATTATTTCTGCCGAGCGATCCGGACCAATGGTTACCAGAAAGATTGCGGCTTTCTGCCGGCCCGAGAGCTGTTTTTTTTCCTGTGGTGTTGCAGCCATTTTATTACCTCATTAACCTATTCGCTGGCCAGCCAGGTGCGCAGCAGTTTAGCTACTACTTCGGGATTTTCCGCAGCAATTTTGTTGGCTTTTTCAATCAGTTCCATGCGCTCCTTGTCTTCGCCCGAGAGCTGCTCCTGCGGCATTTCTTCTTCAGCGCTGCGCAGAATCGACTCGCGCATCATCTGCTGTTTACGCGCAAGTTCCTGTTCTTTCAGGCGCTTGCGGCGTATAATTTCGCGTTTCACCGCCCTGTACATTATAGTCAATACGAATAAAGAAAGCAATACAATCAGGGAAAAAATCAGAGTACTTTTTATATTGCGCTGCTGGCGGAACCTGGCGTCTTCTTCCATAAATTCTTTCTGCCGGTCAAACATGATGTTTTTAACAACCACAATATCTCCGCGTGCGGAATTATAACCGATAGCGCCCTTGATCAAATCTTCCAGTTTTCTTAAATCTTCTTCCGGGTAGGGAACATAGCGGCGCAGATAAGTGTTGCTCTGAAAAATCGGATCTCCGTTTTTATCATAAATACGCTCCCAGCTGCCGTCAACGCCCACCGAAACCGCAATGCGGTCAATATCATAGGCATCATGCTTTACGCTGCTGGTCTGCTTGCTGTTGACAAAGTTCTCAATGTCTTCGTTCTTGTTGTAAAAAAGTCCTTTATCAAGAGATTCCTTATAACCGGGTGGAATATTGGGCTCAACTCCGGGGGGGCCTTCCGGGATCATACCGAGGCCCTTGGCGCTCTCGGTAAGTTTTTTACGGCTGATGGGAATATTTTCCGTATATTTTAATTCGCTGTACGGAGTTTCCGGATTATCAGGAACCAGAACAATGGGAAGTATTTCGTCTTTTTTTATTTCCTTTTCATCAAAGTTCATTTCAATCTGTACATTTACTTCGTACCTGCTTTCGGTCAGGTATTTATCAAAAGCTTTGGCAATTCTGCTTTCGAACTGTCTGCGTTTCTGATCTATTATTTTTATCTTTTCCTTGCCCTTTTTATAGACCATCATCCCGTCGTCTTCAGTGAAATCGTTGATCACTTCGCCGCGGTGATCGGAAATAACGATGTTTTCCGCTTTTAAATTATCAATTCCAAAGGCAACGATTTTTTCTATGCCCTTGATTACTTTTCTTTCTTTAAGATATTCTTCGCAGTTGGGCGCCGGAGTAATGGTAACACTGGCCGTAGCTTCACGATCCTGATCGGTATAAAGTTTTTTTTGCGGAAAAGAAATGTCGATTTTAACTTTTTCTATCCATTCCAGCGATTCCAGGTGTTTGGTCATTTCACCGATAATGCTTCTGCGCAGATTAACGTCTCTTTCAAAATCGGTAGTAGTCCATTTCTGCGTATCAAAAAGTTCCCACCCCTTGATGCCTCCGGGCAGCGCATTCTCCTGGGCCAGATTCATGCGTATACGTCGGCCGGTTTCGTCATCATCCACGATTATGTAGCGGTCGTCACGCGTGGAAAATGTTATATTCATCTTTTTGATGGCTGCTGTTACCTTGCCGTAATCTTCCGGGCTGAGCGCCTTGTCAAACAGCATGTATCCAGGTTTTTTAGCGGAATATGTAAGGGTAAAAATGAAAGCTCCGGCCACCAGCAGTAAAACGACCGCTATAACCGCTTTTTGTACAGAAGATAATTTTTTAAAAATTTCTGAAAGTCTGGAAATGATCTCTTTGAATCGATCGTTCATCTTTCCTCCCGGTCTAGAAAAGCGATCGTACTTTTCTTCTTATTATTCAAAGTATCGAATTATTATAAATTTACTTTAGTGTTTTTTTCAGGCTGGATAAAATTTACATGGTTTCGGGTGTTCAAGTTG
>DNNS01000653.1 GCA_003497555.1 Spirochaetia bacterium | reverse complement strand
GGTAAGAATATGCAGATTGGTAAAAACCAGATTGGGGCCGCTGCTGCGCAGATTGGTTATCTGAAAAGATACGGTGTTGGTTTTGGTATAATTAATGTCATTGGTAAGAAGAAAGCTTAAAAACAATCTGGTGGGGCTGTCGTTTTCCATGGATAAATTCGACATGGCGCAGTTAATGGCAAAATCGTTTCCTGCACTTACAAAATTACTGGCAAAGAGCCCTGAGGTGTTGGTGGTATCGCGGTAAATGTATGCTATTCCGGAAATATTGTTTTTTACCCCGGTAGATGATATTTTGACATCCATTCCCTGAAAAACCTGGGTGTTGGTATTTTCCACATCCATAACTATATCTGCATAACCGGCAGTAATAATTTTATTGGAATTAAATGACTGGGGCATGGAATCGTAATTTACGTTTTTAAGATAAAAGTCATAGGTCTGGGTATTATAGGGTGCAATTCTGTTGGTAGTAATGGTTTTGGGAATTTCCGTATCTCCGCTAACGCCCGGTATTATGGTATAAGCATCATTGTACTGATCGGAAAATACCATATTTACAGACGGATTAATAATCTGAAAAGCAATCGTATCGTCTATATCTGCGCCGAATTCCACATTAAATGCGCCCCAGAAAATTGTTTCGCCTGAATATACTGCCTGGGCGGGATTTATATTAATGATAAATCTGTTATCAGTACCGGCTGAAGCATAACCTACCAGACTGTCTTCGGCCGCGGAAAAAGCAGCGTTACCATTATCGCGGTAGATTTGATAATAACCCAAATCTCCCTGGCCGGCATTTCCGATATTAGTAAGAGTAAGCCCGGAAAAAAAATTGGTGGCATCCGGATCGGTATTGGAAAAAATAATTTTACTGTGCAGATTGTTGAATGAACCCTGCTTGATAGTACTGGAGCCGGTTAACAGGTTAACGGCATGCGCAGACAGCGCGTAACTGTCTATACGGGCCAGATTATTAAATGTATTGGTAAGAATATGCAGATTGGTAACTGCCCCGCTATTGGGACCGGCTGCCATTATATTGGTTATTTTCAATCTTAAAGTATTGGAAAAAACCGCATTGGCCGCATTGGTGATTTCAATTGCAATCCAGAATTTGTCCGGATATAACGGATCTGTCGAATTATAATTTTCACTGCAGGAAATATAATTGGCTCCGGCCAAAAGTGCATTACTGCCTGCCGGTTTATCAAGCGCAATATCAAGTGCAGCGGAATCATTGGTGTCCCTGTATAAATAGGCTTTGCCATAAACATCCGGCGTACTGCCTTCAACATTAAAAATAATATTGGTAATGGTTTCTGCTGCATCTTCTCCATCGCGTATAATTTCAAAAGAAGCCATGGCATAAATATTAGACCTGTTGATGGAAACCGGAGCGCAGTTTTCAGCGGAAGTAATTTTATAATCCCAGACACGCGAGGTAAGCGTTACTATTGTAACTTTATCTTGAACAGCCGGGCCGGAAGTATTGTCTGTAGTAAAGGAATTTTGCGGATAATTATCGCTGATACTGTCTGTAAAGCCGATGTTGGTTATGGATAAACCGAAAAATCTGCCGACAGCGGAATCATCCTCGCTGGTAACATCATACCCGATATAAAACAGTACTTTATTGGTGGAAGGAAGCGGTATGGGCGATGCGGGAGTAAAGCGCGCCGAGCCGTTTGCCGCCAGTGATGTTACGGCTTTGACAGTATCATTGCTGAAAGCCCGGTTTCCGTCGTCAAGATAGAGTTTTACATTGGCAATATGCGTATTGCTGGCTGTGGAAAGCCCGTTGGTTTTAATATCAATAAAATCAAGATAATTGGTGGCATCGGGATCATTGCCTGCCATTTCAATTTTTAAAAAACAGTTGTTAAAACTGCCCTGCTTGGGGAAATAGGTGCTGATCTCATTGGAAATAAAATTAACCGATACCCGGAATTGATCAATTCTGGATTCAGTACTTTGCGCCGGAGCCAAAATTCCGGTATTGGTGAAAATACCGCCGTTTGGGCCCTGGCAAAGCACATTGGTGATTTGAAACCTGACTGTATTGGAAAAAACCGCAGCAGACGTATTGGTAAGCAGAAAATATAGATACATGGTGTCCGGCAGGTCAATCTGCGTGGAAAAATTGGAAAGAGAGCAGTTTATGGAGCAATCTGCCCCTGCGGTAACAAAATTACTGGCAGCAACAGCCCCAAGATTGGTGGAATTGGTAAGAATGTACAGTATACCGGATACATTTTCATCTGTACCGGACGATGATATTTTAACATCAAGGCCGGTAAAACGCTGGGTACTGGAGTTTTCCGTGTCCATAAACAGCCTGATATTTCCTACCGGTACAAATTGATTGGTGGAAAAAGACACAGGCATGGAGCCGTATGATACCGAATACAGATAAAAATCATAATCTTTTGAGGAAAAAGGTATTATAATATTTGTGGTAAGTGCCTGGGGCTGCCCGAATTGCGGAATGCCGATGGGGACCGGCCTGGGGTCGCTGTGATCTCCGTAATTATCATAAAACATGATATTGGTATTGTGAAGAATCTGCAGGCTGACAGTGTCGTTATTGTCTGCTTCGATATTAACATCAAATACCGCCCAGAAGGTTTCATTGCCTGTTCCATACATGGTCCAGGCCGGCATATTAAACAGACTGAAATATTTATTATTATTCATACTGCCGGACATGACATAAATATCAGAGCTGTTGTTAAAAACATCATCGCCGTTATCGGCATAGAGCTTCATGGTACCAAAATCAAACTGATCAGCGCTGCCGTGATTTGTAACATACAGCCGGTATAAATAATTGGTGGCATCCGGATCATTGTTGCTGATAATTATTTTCATTCCCAGATTATTGAAAGTACCCTGTTTGATGGAGCCGTTTACCAGGTTTTCAGCACTGACAAAAATTTGGTGAGTATCTATACGGGCGGTTTTATTATCACCGGCAGTAACCGCGTTTTCATTGTCAATTACTCCGCCCTGCGGCCCGCTGGCTGATAAATCGGTGATTTTAATATTGATGGTATTGGTAAACACAGCCGGAGCCTTGTTGGTTATTTCCGCCGCAATCCAGTACCGGGTGGGGTTGGTGGCTGCAGTATTCTGGTTTGATTCCGTAAAATAAAATCTGGTTACCGGCAGGGAAATATTGGTAGTAAAAACCGGCAGGTCATTGGTTGAAAAAACTCCGGAATTATTGGTGTCGCGATAGAAATGCAGGAAGCCTTTTAGATCAGGAGTGTTTCCGCCGACAGTTATTTCACAATTGGTAATAGCCTCGAGTGTGGTATTTTCACCGTCTGCAATGATATCAAAACTGGCTAATGCCGTAATATTTGAAATACCCATTGATACCGGAGCATAATTGGCAGCGCTGATAATCTGATAGTCCCATGCGGCATCAAGGGGCTGGGGCTGAATGGTAAGATTCTGGCTGACATAGGTAGTATTGGTTCCGGCCTGACTGCTTAAGGCGCCAATATTTGCATAATCAACCCAGGAGCGCCACTTGACATTGGTCTTGGCATTCAGGCTTGATGTATTATGAATCTCAAAAGAAATAACATCAAGACCGCCCGGATAAAAGTTATCAAAACTGCTGTAATCAAGTTTTATATAATCGTTGGTCTGTGTTACTCCGGCCAGAGGCGGCATTCGCAAAATTTTACCCGTTTCATTTGTTCCCATGAGAATGGAATCAAAATTGGAAAAAGTGCAGTTGGAGAATTCATAGGGAATTTCAATAATCGCTTCCCGGATATTGGTTGTATTGGCAGCGTAGGCCTGAATATAATATACCATGCTGAAATAATTGGGACCCAGAAAAATTTCATTAGGCTTGATAGCCGAATAGGCATTGGCATCTCCCAGCGCCGGAGTGACTGTTATGGTATGAGAGCTTCCGCTTCCCTGCTGATATCCGCAGGATGCAATATTGGTCTGGTTGTTATGAGGATCATAGAGAATACTGTTTACCCAGGTATTCCACTCATACGATCCCTGGGCCGGAGTGGCTGACTCAAAATCAATCCGTATGGTTTTATTGCTGACAGCAGAATCAATCTGTTTTCCCAGGCGAATCCATAGTTCATGTCCGTTGGTGAGAAAGGTGCATTCGCTTACCGCCAGGCTGTCGTCCGGGAACGGCATAATGGATAATTCTTCGAGAATATTATCGTTATTATAATCGCTGAATATGCGGAAAGTATTGGTGCGCCACTCTGTCCATCCGGAATGCTTGACAATTTTAACGGTATTGATGCCGGTGTTGGTGCTGCCGATGGCATGGTTGATATTTATGGAAAACCTGCGGTAATCCGTACTGTTGGTACTTACCTCCACGGTGCGGTTGGAAATAACCGGTTCGCTGCTGTCAGCAGCCATACTTACCATCATTTCATCCCAGATGGATAAATCTTCCTGATCCATATAGCGGTTTTCAGACATAAGAATAATCTGAATATCGCTGTTCCAGGTAACAGCCTTGGTATCAACAATGCAGTATTCGTTGGGATACGCATTTTTATTACTGACATCGGGATTTATAAAAAAGGTAATATTGGTACCGTCATGGGTGAGCATATAACCGATAGCATTGGTGCTTCCGCTGGCCCGGGAATAATTGGTAATACCGGAAATATTGGTTATACGCCCGTCAGGTCTTTTCGCCTGGGTAAGATTAAAACTCTGGAAAGCTCCAAACAAACGCCCCTGGAATTCCGGATTATAATCAGGACCAACTTCAGCTCCGATTCCAAAATAATCTTCAAGCTGCTCTCCAAGCTGGTTTCCCGAGATTCCGTTGTTTTTGGCAATCCATAAACCCGTGAATTGTTTATAAAAAGCTTTATCTCCCATTGTACCTGAAAACTTGCGGTGCAGAAGATCTACTTTCACTCCAAAAGGCAAAATAGTATTGGCGCTGAATGATTTATTGGTAAGTCTTATACCTAAAGCTGTCCAGGGGCCGTTATCGCCATTTTGATCAATCGGCACAAAACGCAAACGTAAATATTTTGAGCTGTCTATGGTAGCAGCGCCGATAAGACTGCCTCCTGCAATAACTACACCTTCGCGCCCAACACGCCAGTCAAGAGCTCCGCTGGATTGCCAGTTCTGCCACATCCAGGCATTATCTGTATTATTGAAAGGTTCGTAAAAATAATTGGAAAATAATAAAACAGAAAGAATAAAATTGGAAAAAATACTGACTATTATCAGTTTTTTTAATATTTTTTGTAAAACGGAGATAAAAAGATTATTAATACCAAACCTCCTTTTTCGGTTTTAGACAATTATTATAACAATTTACATTTAAAAAAGTGAAACAAAAAAAAATCAGGTCTTGTAACAAGTGAATTTAGAATCATTATTATATTGTCGTATATTTTGCGCTGAAAATCAAATTTTCAGATATTTTAATAATAAAACCGTGATTTTAGTATAAATTTCACATAATAATTACTTTTGTTAAGAAATTGTTAAATTCAGACTGTTGAAATGAGCCCGGAATCCGAAGAGTTCGTAAAAATGCGACCGGAAGTGTACTATTTTGTTCATATAGAAGGTTTTGTCTCCGGCAATTTCAATTAATCAAAAAACCGCGGGGGACGAAATCCCCGCCCACAGCGGGAACCATTACCGGGAATGTATAAGCTCAGATTTTAAATTTCAAGTCAGAACCAAAGTAAAATATATCCAATTTGATTTACCGAAAGCGGGTTTTTCAATCAACTGCCGTAATATTTGTCAGAGCAGTTATCGCATATAGAGGCAGATTGATGAACGCCGCCTCCTTGCAAAAATCGGACAAGGAAGTACGGACCGCGTATTTCGGTGAATATTGCCTGAAGTAATTTTTCAGGCTCTTGGCCTGCAGGTTTTCCGAGGCTATTGCTTCCACCGGGATTATGTCCGATCCATGCTGATACCTCCTGTACTTCATCAAAGATTACCAGGGTGTTCCCGGGTTCTATTTTCACGCCGGATTCTATCTGCAGCGCCGAGATGATTTGCGAAATGTCGAATCCTCCCGCAAAAACACTTTTCATCCGTTTATTATTGTCAAAATTAATATAGGCGCACCTGGAATATGTCTTGTCGAGTTCCTGCAGCAGCCATGTCTTGCCAACCTGGCGCGCTCCCCTGACGATCAGGGGTTTGCGGATGGATGATGATTTCCAGGAAATCAATTTTTTTAACGCATCTCTCTGCATAAATGTATAATATTCTTGTTTTTCAAAAAGTCAATCGATTAATGTGATAAATTTACAAAAAGTCGAACGAAAAATAATAAATTTTTACACTTTCCCGTTTTGCTATGGTTCATAAAAATTGACTGTATTTATTGGAATACGGGAAATTTAAAATTTTTTATAACAGTGATTTTGTCAATCCCTGTAATCTTATGTGAATCTTAAGGAAAAACTAATCGGACAATTATTTTTCTTCCGTTTCTATTTTTTCCATCAGTTGTTCAGTAATAAACAATGAAGCAATTACCGCTTTTTTATCATATTTTTCAGCAGGCTTGCCTTTAAACCAGTGTATGATATTAAACAGGAATTGCGCGTTATCAGCATATTCAATGCGGAAGGGCTGTACCCAGCTGTTGTCGGTTGCAATAAACACTTTGCCTTTGCCGATTTGTCCTGCAGCTATTACCGGCTGATCCGGGAAATAAGTATCTTTCGGGCTTGTGCTGCCGATAGCAGTGCATGAGCTTCCCCCCATAGACAGCGCTGTACAGGCGAAAAACTGTAATTCCTGTATGTATGAAGTAAGCGGATGTTCGGTAAAATTTTTAATTTTTATCTGTACCGGATCACCGAATCCGCAGGAGATTTCATCCCGGCAGAATCCAGGCTTGGTACTCAGTTTAAATGATTTACCTATACTATTAATAAGCAGATTACAGGCATTGTAATGAACATGAGCGGATCCTAAAAGTAAAAGATTGCCGCCGTTTTCAATATATTCCCTTATCAGCAAAAAGAATTTTTCCCGCACATCTTTTTTCATGTTTTTATATGGCAGCGATTCATCTTCCGCCATAACCAGCATATGGTAACTGCTGATACCGTTTTTTACCGTATCCTCATAATCTATATCACATACCTCATAATCGGCCTGTTCCAGAATTTGGGTCAGCACCGGACTTGCCAGTTTGCCGATCAGCGGCATCTGGGGTATGCGTTTAAGAAATAAGGCTTTGGGTTTACCGGATGGAACTGGCTGATTTTTCATAGTTTCGATTTTTTCCAGTATTTTTTTCCGGTCAGAAGATAAATCCATAAATACAGTTTGTTCACTCTCTGCAGCTTCAAATAAAAGTACCTTGGGCATCTGCACATCAAGTTTTATTTTAATGCCATCCAGCAGATTCTGCGCAGTCAAGGTCTTCCTGTCGCCTGTGTTTTCCTGTATATTTCGTATATTGTAAATGCGGTTTTTATTTTTAATTAACTCCCCGGTAATTTTTACCAGACAAACATGTTCAGTAC
>DNNS01000076.1 GCA_003497555.1 Spirochaetia bacterium | reverse complement strand
CAAGCTGAACATGACGACTCCCTAGGATAATTTAATTTGATATTGTAGTCTGTTTACGGCCTTTTTTCAATTATCGACTGTTCGAAGCGGTTAATATAGCATGATTTTATCAATGTAAAAACTTCCCCGGCGGGGACGGAAGGTTTCGTCAAAAAAATTAATGCGCATTCTTTTTATGTTTTCGCGCCAAAAGGAACTTTTAACCGGTAAAATAACAGCGATTTCAGAACCGGCAGCCTGGGGTATAACGAATTGCAGTCTGCGGTTTTCTCCCCAGGTTTCATCGTCCCAGGTAATCCATTCAAACTGTCCGCGTACCAGTACTTCAGACTCTGATGTTTTAAGATAAATTTTTAGTATAGAATACTTTTCTGCCGGGAAGTTCATAATCCGCGATTCCAGACGCGGATTCTCGCCGGCAACGGTTAAAAACATCTGGTCATAGCGGTAACCATGACAGTAAAGATCACGGTATACGCTGAAATCGCCGAATTCATTATGCCGGGAAAAAATCATGGTGTGCAGGGGATAGACAAATTGTTCTCTTTTAATGCCGGCCATTACTTCGGCATCGCCAATGTAATCTGCAGCATAAACGTCAAATTCCTTAATCAGCCCGGGCTGGTTTTTTGCCGCTTTGTGTACTGCTGATAAAATTACGGATTGTTCTTCCCTGGTGGAGGAATTTTTAAATCTGTCCTTTAGCCAGGCAACTGCATCGCGGGAACGGTCCGGGTTTTTGCCGTTTTGCAGTATAAGGCAGGCAGCCCTGAGCGCTTCAGCGCTGCTGCCTTGGCTTTGATAATGATTCATCAGATAAAAATAAACCTCCGCAAGATACGGCAAATCCTGATAACGGCTTTCCAGCCGGGGAAGTATTTTTTTATAAGCCCAGGCTTCATCGCGCAGCAGTACAAAACCGATATAAAACAGCAGTTCATAATGTTTGCCCATAATTTCATGATTTTTGGAATAAAACTGCAGGGTGCGGTCAAGGTAGACATTTATTTTTTCCGCAATCGACTGCGGGGATTCCTGCCTGGAAGCGGCGCCTAAAACATATTGTTTTTTTATGGTATCGAGAAAGGAAAGATACATGGCTGTTTCCCTGCCGCTGTCGCGGAAAAGCGCAAGGAACGAAAGCAGCATTTTTTCGCTTTTTTCCACCTGTCCCAGCAGGGAAAGGGCATTTACCGAATACAGGTAACTGTCGGAAACAGCGGTAGAATCCGGATATTTACCGATTACATCTTCAAAATACGAAAGCGAGGAGGCATAATCTTTTTTTTGGTAATAATAAACTCCGCGGGCAAAAATCATTTTGGCAATAAACGGACTCTGCGGGAAGGATTTTTCAAACATGGCGGCATGTTTCTGGGCTGCTTCGAAATTATTTTCGTATTCAAGGTACAGCCGGAATATCTCGTAGTTAACTCTTTCTTTTTCTTCAGGACGGTGTTCCAGGCAGTAACGCAGAGCCGCTTCAGCCTCGCCGATTTCTTTTTTGGCGGCGTGTACATGCGCCAGGGTAATACAGGCATCGGCAAATAAACCGGATTTAGGGTCTTTAAGTAAATGTTCAAGGCAGGCGCGGGCCCGGCTGTAATCGCATAATTCAATATAAATATCAGCCAATAAAATTTCAGCATGATTTTTAATCTCGCTCAGCGGAAACTCGCCGGTAATTTTACCTAAATAATGCTCGGCTCCGTAAAAATCGCGGTTATGATAAAGATATTGACCGCGCAGAAAAGCTGTTTCAGCGGCTAAATGGGAATCGGGATAGGAAAGTAAAAAATTATCGCAGGCTTTGGGATCGCTTGCTTTATTGATATAATGGGAATAAACCAGCGGGAAAAAATCCAGAAGCGCCCGCTGTTCCTGCGCAGGCAGCGCTAAAATCTGGTTATATAAATCAATAATTGCAGTACGCAGCTCGGCAGGATCCTGCAGACTAAAATGTATTTTAAAAACCGTATTTCCCAGTATACGATGCAGGGACTGAAAAAACCGTTCTTCTTTTTTTTCTGCCGGTAAAGCCGCGAGGGTATTATATATTGCTGTAATTTTTTCTTCGCTGAAAAGCCAGCGCCAGGAAGTTTTAAGGGAATCGCGTACTTCATCGCCGGGCAGCGCTTTCCCGCCGGTAAGCCGGGCCGTGGAATGAGTTGTATAAACTTCTTTTATTATAAGTTCCCCGGTCAGTTCGGCATTTTTTATTATATAAAGTTTTTTACCGGGAGAAACAGAGGCGCTCTGTATTCCGGTAATGTAAACCGTATGGTTTTCTATTTTTTGAATTGTCCCGAACCAGGAAGCTGTCAGGGGCAGCAGCAAAAAAAGCAGGCAGATTTTTTTCATTTTTTTTCCAGCAGCAGCGCCCGGGCGTGTTTGCCGGCTATAGTCCGCGGATAGTATTCGTATGCGTACTGCAGATAGCCTTCAGCCCGGCCGGGATCGTTTTTACGGCAAAGTTCATAGAGCGCCAGACAGGCCTCGGAGGAATAAAGCGGTTCGCTCATAAAAACCGCCTTGATATAATTATCGCGCGCCCGGTTATAATCTTTATAGACCGATTGAAATAATTTTCCGGATTTATACCAGGCGGCAGCCCGTTCCTGCCGGCTGCCGGAAAAACTGCCGGTCTTTTGAAACAAAGCCAGGGCTTCGGTATTTTTTTTCTGTTCTTCCAGCCGCAAAGCGTCTTTAAACATGCGTCCGGCCGGCGTTGTTCCCGGGGTTTGCGGAGATTCGAGGATTTTTATTTCGTCAGCCCTGATAATGTCTTTATATAGAAGATGTTTATATAATACGGGATTTTCAATTGTACCGGTGAATTTTTCCCCGCTGTTTACAGATGCAATCAGCTCCATTTTTGAATTGTAAATTACCGCCCGACCGGAAGAACAGATAATTTCAATTTTATCCTGCCCGGAAACGGATGAGAAAACTCCGGAAAAATAATCCATGCGTATGATAAAATTTCCGATTGTAAAAAGTATATGATCATCTTTGGCCCCGGGCAGGGAACGCCAGACTATCTTGCCGCGGTAAAGCTCGCAGCTGATTTTTTGAGGATGCCCGAAAAGCGGATGTTCGCAGCGGGTTACGGCCATGGCGGTATTTTCACCCAACCGCATCAGACAGGAACGCAGCAGCATTAATTCCAGATAACTGTCCGCTTCGGTATAAAGCGCAAGCGGTACCGGGTAACGGAGCGTTTGCTTGAGCATAAAACGGACAGGCTGATAAGAATGATCCCGGCTGCGGTTTTGATAAAATACCGAACCGTCTTTCATGATTACTACGGGATCAATATTAATATGCGGGACATCGATATTGCCGGCGCAGGCAGAAATAAAAAAAACGAGAAAAATTATATATGGATATTGTTTTAATATAAACATGGTGTGAAGTTATTATAATCTATTGGCCGGTAAAAAACAAATTTTCTATAACATCCTTCCCGGGGTCTGATCCGGGCTTCTTGTTTTGGCTATGGAAGATTTACCGTGCGACTCTTCATTATACTGCAGGAAATAAAATTATAAAAAAGGTTAAAACAAATCAATTAAATACAAAATCGTCCCGCACTTCCAGTTTATGTATTTTCCCGTGAAATTCATGATTAATACCTTTTGGCAGTTCAAAATACTTTGTATCGTTTTTAAAAATACAGCCAAGCGAAATTGCATAATCCAAAGGGGCTTCAACAGCCGCTGTAAATTTATCTTCATTTTTTTTGCCGTTAAGATACAGTAAAATGTTTTTTCCATTGCATATAAATTTAATATTATTTCTTTCGCTTTTTTTTAAATGATCTGAACTGGTAATAGCTGCAATTGCACCGCCGGTACCCACTTGTCCAATTACAGATCCATCTGTCTGAATAAATACTCTCGGACCTTTACCCCATGGGCCCCAGGCAAAAAGGCATGATGACTTTGGCGGCTTTGGAAACTCATTTACTGTAAACTCGATTAAAATTGTAAAGCCGTTTTTTATCGCATACGCATCGCCGGGAGATCTGCATATTTTAATGCCGCCCGCACCGGAGCATAATATTCCGTCACTCACTATTTTGGCGTTTTCATGTTTCAAAGCGAAACCAATATCGCTTTTTCCGTCAAGCAGAATAAAATCTTCATTATCTGCCGTAACAGCTCCGGGAAAACTAAAACCCAAAAGGCAATCGCTCTTTCTGCGTATGTAG
>DNNS01000307.1 GCA_003497555.1 Spirochaetia bacterium | reverse complement strand
TTACCCGCAGTACCATGCTCGAGATTGAAACACTTGGCCCCTTAACCCGGCTGCAGCCGGGTGAGTCTCTTCAGCATGATGAAAATATCAGTTTCTTTCCTGATATTGATGCGCAGAGTCTGGCAAAAAAATTCGGTGCCTGGAAATAAAAGACCGGAATTTTCCGGTTACAGATTAACATGGTTAATCTTCATAGATTTTTAATTGCAGCTATAGCATAATTCAACAGAAATAAGGTTTGGCCTGATTTTGGAAAATTAGAATATGAAAAAATTTACACGTACCGACAAATGGATCAATAATTCGTGCTTTCCCCTGGAAATCCAGACCACAGTTCGCCATACCAGGGATTTTGAGATTCATACGCATGATTTTTATGAAATTGTATTCATCCGCGAAGGCAGCGCAGTGCATATTGTTAATGGTGAAGAATTTATTGTCAGCGCAGGCGATGTATTTATTCTGAAAGATGCAGATTCTCATGGCTTTAAAAACATCCATAATCTTGTAATTGCCAACTGTATTTTTCTGATTCCCGAACTTTTGAAGCTGCCGCTTGATCTGCGTCTAATTGAAGGCTTTAATGCCTTGTTTATTGTGCATCCGGTGCTGTCGGAAAAAACACGTTTTCGAAACCGACTCCGCCTGTCGCCTGAACAATTCAATCATACAACAGATATTCTTGATTGTATAAGCAGGGAATGCCGTGAAATGCAGTCCGGTTACCAGACTGCGGTTTTCGGCCATTTTATCCGTATGCTGGTTTTTTTATCGCGCATCTATATACCGCAGAATTTTTACGGTACATACAGTTCCAGATTATCTCCGGCTATTATTTATATTGAAAATAATTATATGAATAAAATCACTATCGGAATGATAGCTAAAGAAGCAGGACTTTCCGGTAATCAGTTTCTTCGGGTGTTCCATCGTCATTACCAATCCTCCCCTGTCGAATATCTGCTGCGTATACGGGTATATAAGGCATGTCAGATGCTGAGAGCCACTGATAAAAACATTACAGATATTGCTTTTTCCACAGGCTTTAATGACAGTAACTATTTCTCGCGTATTTTTAAAAAAATTACCGGAGAAAATCCGCGCGGATACCGAAAGAAAAATCAATGGCTTGGTTAAAACACAGGGAGCTTAAAACTAATCCTGCCGGATATAACCGGGAATTATAAATGAATACCTATACTTATAAAACTGCCGCAGACGAAATATCGAAAAGAAAACAAAACCGAGATTTTAAGCCGGTTCCGGATATGATTTACCTGGATATGTCGGCTTCCTCAGGGAGATTGGATAATGATTAATTCCAGAATTTTACTGGCTTGTAATGTATTGATATTTGTATCATGCAGTAAAAAATCATCATCGTGTGAGAAAACAATCAGCATTACCTATTGGGGCGAACAGAACAGGGTTGTATTTATGCAGAAAGCGGCTTTGCGTTTCATGAAAGAGCATCCGGTTATTAAAATCAGCCTGCAGCATATACCGGCCAAAGGGTACAGCCAGAAAATAAAAAATCTGATTGCCAGCGGCGATGCACCGGATATAATGCAGACCATGAATGAAGATTTCATATTTATGAGAGACAGGGGACAAATCTGCGCACTTGATGATATTGGCAGTGTGGATAAAAAAGATTTTATTCCTCAAATTATCAGTACGCTGTCCAAAAACAATAAACTTTACGGATTATCATATTTTTTCAATTATTTCTGTTCTTATTATAATAAAGATATTTTTGAATCAATGGGACTCCCCTGCCCCGATGAGCGTTTTTCCTGGGATAATCTGTATCAAACCGGTAAAAAGATTACAAGACGCGGAAAAAACGGTATAATTGAACAACTTGGTTCTTACGGCCTGAATTATGAGATTTTTCTTGAAACACACGGTAATACTCTGTTTGATGAACATCATACCAGAATAAATGTAAACAATAAAATTGTAAAAAATGCGCTTGATGATTATAAAAATTATCTGCAGAGCGGAGGGTCGGTAATCGATACCGGCGGAGATTTTGCGCCTCGTGAAAATTTTCCTGGCGGAAAAATCGGCATATTGCTGGACGGAACATGGACACTGGCGGATTTTATTAAAATCAAACAGATGAATTATGATATGACAATATATCCATATAGCACTGAAAAAACAATGAAGTTTACAGTCAATTGTTTTGTTATTCCCCAAAACACCAAAAACCAGCTGGAAGCCCTGATTTTTCTTGAATATCTTACATCAGAAAAAATGCAGGATATTATGGCGCATTTGGGTATCGGTGTTCCTACAAGACAATCAGCTCTTACTCAATACTATCTCATTAAACTGCTGCCCAAAGGAATTTCCCTTTTAAAACAGGAATCCCAATACCTGAGTCCCGCAAAAACCTTTCCGAAATCAGCAGAGATCATCGCCTGCCTGGGTGATTATTGTTCTGTTTATCTTACTGAAAAAAATATTGATTTTGACAAACATTTTTGCGAGCTTGAAAAAAAAATAAATACTCTGCTGCAGGATTAAATTATAGGTTTCAATAATACGTAAAATTATATAAAGGCAATATTTAAAAAGAAATACAACGAACAGGAACTTATTATGAACAAGAAATCAGATAAAGCAATAAAATTAACCGGCAAATCAATCCTTATTGCGTGCCTGCTTTTTATCCATGCTGTTCCGCAATATAAAATTACCGCTAGTTCTGTTGTTTTTACCGGTACTTGGCAGAAACCGATTTCTCTTCGTCATGAAGTTTTTTCCATTGCTGCTGCCAATGAAACAAAGCAGATTAATAACGGCAAACCGTATGAAGATACAAATTTTCTGAATATTATCAAAATACTGGCATCGCCTGTTCTTCGCCTGCCTGGCGGTGATCTGATGAATAACTGGAACTGGCTGACAGGAACCGTTACCGGCGATTCTTTAGGCGAATTGAATAAAGCCAAATATAGTGAAATCCAGATTCCCATGTCAGCAGAAAACTGGTATACCATAGCTTCGGCCGGAAATTCAAAACCATTATGGGGTATCAATATCACGAGTACTCCGGTATCTCATACTGAAATTTTCATCCAAAAACTGAAATCAAGCAGATATCAAGCCGAATATTTTGAACTTGGCAATGAATTATATTATTTTAAATTCTGGAGTAATCAGATAAAAAACAGCGCAGATTACTGTTCGCTTGCCAGAGCACATGCAGCAGTAATAAAAAAATATTTTCCCGGCACAAAACTGGGAGTGCCGTTTGCTTCAGAATGGATGCACAAAAAATTTCTGGAAACTGAAACAGATACAAATACAGATAACTATTATCTGTGGATGACTGGAATATCCGGAGAAAATTTTTATGATGCACTGGTTATTCATTACTACGCAACTCCGCAGTATTACGGGGTGACGAATTTTGGAGATTTTACCAGTGAAGAAATTACTGCAAAAGTATGGGAATCATGCGGTGTAAAACGGTTAAATGAGACACTGAATGTATTTCACATGGCAAAGCCTGAAAAAAAAATCTGGATCACTGAATGGGCATTCAACCCGGCCCAGTATTTTAAAAAACATCCTCAAGAAACAAAATACCAGGTGCATCAAACCATGCTGTCAGCTCTGTATGATGCGCGCTTCATGCTGAATACTGCATATTATCTGCCTTATGTTTCCATTATGACTGCGTGGGTTCTGGTAAATCAGCCTGCGGTTGCAGTTTATAAGACAGATATCGGTACAACTGTAAAATTTGAATTATTCAGACTGCTGCGGACGGCAAGAGATTCCTGTGATACCATTTCACATTTTATACCTGATCCTGATTTACAGCCCGGCACAGGCGGATCCATGGAAATATTCGGTTTTTTCCGTAAAAACAGATTATTTTCAGCAGTGGTTCTGAATATATCCGGTTTGCAGATAAGTTTAGAGCCGGATATTTTCCCCGGGAAAATCAGAAGTGCGCAGTCAATATGGGCCGATGAACTGCTGCCGGACTGGGGTAATTCTGAAAATCCGCCGCATAACGAATGGGCGCCAAAATATATATGTCAAAAACTAACAGTTTCCGGGAAAAAAATAATTATACCAAAATATTCAATAACCCTGATACATTTCGGAGATAAAAATGACTGAAAAAAAATTATGGCCAAACATTCCTGATTATGCATGGAAAATCGGAATGGATAAAAAACTTGCAGAGCCTTCCGTATCCCGTAAAAAAAACATGCTTGACGGAGGATATTACCAGGGAGTTCCTCTTGGCGGATTCGGAGCAGGTACCATCGGCAGAAATTACATGGGCGGATTTAACCGCTGGACAATTAAAACCGGAGCTCTTAAATTTTTTAATCTGCCAGCCAATATTTTTGCGGTTTATCAGAAAAAAGCCGATGGAAAATGTTCAGCCAGGGTTCTGCATCCCGGATATCCGCTCACCCATCAGGATGAAAAAATGCCGGACAATCCATGGCTGTCATCATGGAATTGGCAAGAAGGCCTGGAAAACGGAACATATTACGGACTCTTTCCCAAAGCATGGTACTATTATAAAAACACGGACGATTATCCGGTAGAAATGATATGCGAACAGTTTTCGCCTGTAATACCGCATAATTACAGGGAATCAACATATCCTGCTGCTGTTTTCAGATGGGTATTAAGAAACAATTCATCCCAAAAAA
>DNNS01000557.1 GCA_003497555.1 Spirochaetia bacterium | reverse complement strand
AATAAATTTTCCAGGGAGAAAAAATGAAAATAAATAGCCTGAAAACCGCCAAGGAATATAAATTTAATCTGTCTCCGATTACATCCTTATATGCCCTGTATATAATAATATCAGCTGCTTTTATGAGGAATGTTTTAAATATTATTAAAACAGTCTTTCCTGGACAAAAATTTGAAATGTTTATGCTGATTTTATTCATTATGTTTTTGCTTGCAGCCTTATTTATCTATTTATACCGCGGAAAAATTTCCTTAAGCAGGATAATCAGACTGTTATTGTTTTTTACTGCTGGTGGAATAAGCGGTTATTTGATTTTTTCCCGGATAAAAATACCGGAAGAACGTTTTCATATTCTGCAGTTCGGCCTGCTGGCAGCCCTGGTTTTAAATGAAAACAGCAATAAAAAAGGGTTTATATGCGCGTTTTTCATCATTATACTTACTGCAGCTCTTGATGAAATATTTCAATTTTTTCTTCCTGCGCGCTGGGGCACTATTGAAGATATAATACTTGGAACAACCGGAGGGATCTGGGGTATGTTATTATGGGCGATTTTATTTTTCAATAATTGCAAAAAATAATTCAATATGCTAATATAATCCGAGGATATTCCCTGTAAAATGAAAAGAATAACTCTGAGAAATATAGTATTGTTAACAGGGCTGATATTAACAGGCTGTTCAAAAAAATCATCAGATGTAACGGCTTTTATTCAGAACTCCTCAAGGCCATCCGGTGAAACCATTGCCTCTGTTAATAAAAAATATTTCATTAATAAAAGCGATTTTATTAACGAATACAATCTTCAGATCGATCAGCTGGAACTTGCCGATGACAAAGCCCGGGAGCTTCGCAACGACAATGAAAACCAGGAAAAATATCTAGATGAAGTAATTATGCAGTATATTGTTTTTGATAAAGCCTGCAAAGAAAAAATTACCGAAGAGCCTGTTTTTTTAACTTATCTGCAGCTGGTAATGCGCGATACGGTTTATCAATACTATCTTAAAAAAAAAATTTTTACCGGTATCAAGGTAAGCGAACATGAAGTTGCAGAATATTACAGCAAAAATAAAGAAAAATACACTAAAAATTTCGGCTCAAGAGAAGAGGCGGAAATAATGCAAATAATAAAAAATCAGAAATTCAAAGACGCCTATTTCGAATACCTCGGCAGTTTGAAAGAAAAAGCTGTTGTGGAGCGTAAACGTATCAATGAATAATATTCGGGCGAAGCTGCGGAGATATGCATGAAAAAATTTACTCACCCTGCTTTTTTTAAAATCTGCGGAATAATAATCCTTTCTGCCGCTTTGCTTGCCGGACAGGAACAGCAGGACGAAATCCGTCAGGTTATGAAATATTTCATGGAAAATATAAAACAGAAAAACAAGGATGAAATATTCAGAATGCTGGATGATACCATTTCGGTAAAAAGTCTTTCCCGCGAGGTAATAAAAGAAAAAATCGACAAACTGATTATGAACGAAATTACCGCTATTGACTATTTGCAGAATATTACCGGGCATAATGTAAGCCGCTTTTTTTTTATTTCTGACAATACCAGCTGGGAAATAAAAGATTATTCCGTAAGCAGCGACGTTTATAATGATTCAACTGAAAACAACGGGAAAATAATATCATATTATTTTATCAAATTTACAGTCAGTATTATTGAAAAAACCCATGGGGCCGGAGGGGCCGTTATTTCTTCGCGTATTATCCAGAAAGCCGGTGAGGTCGATATCATCAATAAAAACGCCCATCATGACGATGTCAGGCAAAAATACAGGATATTCGGTCTGATTTTATAATTATTATGCTTATTCCTTTTTTAAAATCAAAAATTCATAATGCCTGTGTTAAATCATCATGTCTTGATTATATCGGCAGCATTATGATTTCAAAAAATCTGCTGGAAGCCGCTGAAATGCTGCCGGGACAAAAAGTTGAAATTTATAATTTAACAAACGGCAGCCGCCTGTCTACTTATATTATAGAAGATAAAACCTGCACGGGTAATATATCCATTAACGGAGCGGCAGCCTTGCTGGTAAAACCCGCTGACCGTATTATTATATGCGCCTATGCTCTGCTGACCAAAGAAGAAATTACGCAGCATGTACCGCGCATAATTATATGCGATCATGAAAATAAAATTATCAATATCAAATAAAATCGGAGCATAAAATGAAATTTTCAGTAGCCAGGGAAGCTTTGCTTGATGTTCTTGCCGCCGCCGAAACAATTACCGGGTCTAAAACCAATTTTTCCATATTATCCAACATTTTAATAGAAGCCAAAAGCGGCAAGCTGATCATTTCCGCCTCTAATAACGATATTACCATGTATGCGGAAATTATCGCCAAGATTGAAAAAAAAGGCTCGGTCACCGTACTGGAAAAAATTTTAGCCGGTATCATACGCGAACTTCCTGCGGATGATATTCTTTTTGAACTGACCGAAACATCCATGATTCAGATAAAATCCCTGTCTCCGAAAATACGCGGAGCTTATGAAATTATCGGAATTCCCAAAGATGATTTTCCGGCCATTCACGCTTTCCCGGAAGATGCCGCCTGTCTGATTTTTGACAAACTGCAATTTAAAAAAATGATTAAAAAAACCATTTTTGCCGTATCGGCCGATAATTTAAAATATACCTTAAACGGCGTTTATTTTGAAAAAAACGGGAATACCGTCAAAATGATCGGTATTGACGGCCGGCGCCTGGCGCATATAGAAAAAGAAATGAAAAGTTCCGATCTTCCGGATTTTAACGTAATAATTCCCCAGCAAATATTAAGCGAACTTTTAAAAACCATTAACGGCGAAGGGCCGCTTAAATTTGTTTTCCATGAAAACCGGCTGTTTTTTAAATTTGATAATTTTGTTTTTACCTCCACGGTAGTATCGGGTAAATTTCCCAACTATTCCCTGTTTATTCCCAAAGAATCCAAATTCAGTTTCACTGCCATCAACAGCGAGCTGATCAGCGCCATTAAACGGGTAGCGGTTCTGGTTGACCTGGAATCACACCGGGTAAAATTTCATCTGGAAAAAAATGCCCTGCAGATCAGCGCCCAGAATGCCGAACTGGGAAACGCCTCAACCGAAATTTTTCTGGAATTCAGCGGTGAACCCGCGGATCTGGGATTCAGTTACCAATACCTGATTGAAATTCTTCGTGAAATCGAAACCGAAGAAGTTATTT
>DNNS01000624.1 GCA_003497555.1 Spirochaetia bacterium | reverse complement strand
ACGCGTACCCAAGAAAAAAAACCATACCCTATTTACCGTTTTAAAAATACTTAGTATTTATTTCAAAAATCAATTAATATGCTGTATAATAAGACAGGTTACATTCATGAAACATATACCGCCCGAGCTTACTGCTGCACTTGATATTTATAAAAACAAAACCGGTTTTGAATATTTTATCAGCGATCCAGACGGAAATCCGTGCTCAGAAAAATCATGCCCGGTAAAATGCACTGAAAAATGTCCGTTATTCTTTAAAAAAATAATAGAAGAATCCATTCGCTGGAACGGTACGTTTATATACTTATGCCCTGAAGATCATATAGTCTGGGCGTCTCCGGTTTTTATTAACGAGCGGTATTGGGGGGGAGTAATTTCCGGTTTCAAATCACCTGAAGATTCCGATGCACCCGATACCATCTCGGCAGAAACTGCACAGCGCTGTTCAAATTTTTTACTGGAAACCATCATCAATGCCGGTTTTGCCGATAAAAATATTATAAAAGCAGCCGGAAAATATAATACGGCACAGAGAGAAATTGCAGAATCAATTCATGAAAAAAAAGCCAGACAGGAAACCGGCAATGCACTTTATAATTCACAGGATAAACTGATACGATCTGTCAGGCTCTATGAGGTTAATGAAATAAAAGGCGCTCTTAATGATGTTCTGGGAGAAATTTATCTTGAAGCCATAAACAACATAACACTTTTAAAATTCCGCATGCTTGAACTTTTTGTTCTTATTTCCCGGAATATGATCAGTATCGGGGCTGATCCGGAAATATATTACCGGCTGACAATGGATTACTGCCGAAATGCGGAAATTTCCACTGATATTTATTCCTTTTCCGTATGGCTTAAAGACATTCTTGAGGCATTTACTGCTGAAGTTCTGAAAAAAAGATTTGGAACAGGTAAAATCAGCAGGGCTCTGGAATATATCAAAGAACATATTGAATCGGATCCCGGGCCTGCTGATATAGCCAAACATATTGCTCTTTCCGAATCATGGTTTACGCATCTTTTCCGCCAGGAAACAGGCCATTCTCCTGCGGCGTTCATTCAAATGTATAAAATCGAAAAAGCCAAGGAAATCATCAACCGCGGCAGGCATAATCTGGCTGAAACCGCTGCCATGCTGAACTTTTATGATCAAAGCCACTTTATCAGGACTTTTAAAAAATATGCCGGCATAACACCGTCCGCCTATATGAAAAAAAGCAGGAATGTACAAAAAAACAGCAGAAAAATACAATAAAGTTTAGATTTTATCAAATATAATAACATCATACTTCCAGGTAAACGGAGGAAATATGGAAATCCTGAATCAAATTTCGGAACTGCTGCAAAAGGGAAAAATGAAAGACGTAACTGAACTCACCCAAAAATCCTTATCCGAAGGCATTGCAGCTTCAAAAATTTTAGATGATGCCCTGGTCAAAGGCATGTCCATTATCGGGGAAAAATTTAAAAAAAATGAAGTGTATGTGCCGGAAGTTCTGATTGCTGCCAGGGCCATGAATGCCGCATTAAAAATACTTGAACCTGAACTGCTGAAAAATAATGTTAAAGCCAAGGGAATAATTGTAATTGGAACCGTTAAAGGCGATCTGCATGATATCGGGAAAAATCTCGTGGCGATAATGTTTAAAGGGGCAGGTTTTACAGTTGTAGACTGCGGTGTTGACGTAAGCGCTGAAAAATTTGTAGAAGAAGCTAAAAAATCCAATGCTGATCTTATCGGTCTTTCGGCACTGCTGACTACAACCATGGTTAATATGAAAGAAATCGTTACTAAAGCGCATGCCGCCGGCGTTACCGCTAAAATTCTCATTGGCGGCGCTCCGGTAACAGATAATTTTGCCAGGGAAATCAAAGCCGACGGTTATGCACCGGATGCAGCCTCGGCAGTAGATATTGCCAAAACCTTTTTAAATTGATTTTTCCGGAATGCTCCGGAATTTAACACTTACAATTATTTTTCAGGGCCGGAAAAAAAATATTTCAGCACGGGCTGCAGACAATCTGCTTGATGTTCTACGCAAATTCGGCATGGCTCCCGAAAGCCCGTGCGGCGGAACCGGAAAATGCGGAAAATGCCGGGTAGTTACAGTTGAACCCCATAACAAAAAACGCGAGTCTGTTCTTGCCTGCCGGATTTTTTTAAACTGTGATCTGATTGTAGAAATCCCCGAATTTAATAAATATACGGTCAATTCCGGGGAAATAATTCCGGAATGCGAGAATAAACCGTATTTTTTCACTGAAGAAATAATATTAGATGAAAATTACCCTGTACTGCCTGATGTACTGCAGAAAAAATGCCGTGCTGCTGACCATAAAACCGTCTGGGTTATTAAAAAACATGGCTGCCCTGAAAAAACGCTTGATATTTTTACATCCCGCCCGCGCTGCCTGGGTCTGGCAGTTGATTTGGGAACAACCACTCTGGCTGCCGTATTATATGATCTTGAAAACGGCAAACAGCTTTCGCAATCAAGCATGGCTTCTTCACAGCGCGCCTTTGGGCATAATGTCATATCGCGGCTCCAGTACAGCCTGCAGCCAAACGGACTGACAGAACTGCAAAAACTGGCAGCCGGTGATATTACCCGGCTTGCTGAAAATTGCTGTGCTGCGGCCAATGAAAACACCGGCGATATTTATGAAACGGTTGTTTCCGGAAACACTGTTATGATGCATCTGGCAGCAGGCGTTTCCCCGGAAACACTGGCGGTTGTTCCTTTTTCGCCTGCGATTATGGGCGGAAATTTCAAAGCTGGCCATCTAGGCATTAAAATTCATAATGAAGCGGAAATCTATTTTACACGGGCGATCGGAAGTTTTGTAGGCGGAGATATTACCAGCGGAGTACTGGCATTAAATCTTGCCGACGCTCCCCGGCCTCTGTTATTTATAGATATTGGTACCAACGGAGAAATTGTTTTATTCGGTGAAGAAAAAATATTTGCCTGCTCCGCTGCAGCCGGTCCGGCTTTTGAGGGAGGAAATATTTCCTGCGGAATGTCTGCAGCCGGAGGCGCAATAAGCAGTGTTAAACTCATGGATCAGGCATTGCGTAT
>DNNS01000709.1 GCA_003497555.1 Spirochaetia bacterium | reverse complement strand
ATTTTAAAACCATTCAGCAATCCATTAAAAGACTTAAAAAAATCGAAGAAATGGAAGAGACCGGAGAAATGAACGAGCATTCCAAGAAAATTCAATCGCGTTTTTTCAAGGAAAAAGTCAGGCTGCTTGGTATTTTTGGCGGTGTAAAGGAAATGAAAACACTGCCCAGTGTAATGATAATTGTCGATGTCGGATCAGAGCAGATAGCCCTGGCTGAAGCCAAAAAAATGAATATTCCTGTTGTAGCGGTTGTTGATACTGATTCAGATCCTACAGTTGTTGATTACGCAGTACCTGGAAATGACGATGCCATCCGCGCCATTTCTCTCTTTGTGCGTTTTTTTTCCGATACCATTTCTGAAGGCGTACAGGAGTTTGAAAAATCCAGATTGATTAATAAAGATAAAGAACCTGAAACAGCCGGTGATACGGTAGCGGCAGACGCAGATCCCGAGAACCGGGAAAAATCCCAAACCGCAGCAGCAACCGAAGACATCAGCGAAGATATGATCCGCCATCAGCATGAAATTGATGAAATCAGCGAAAAATTTGAAAATGAAATTTTCCCTGATGCCGAAGAAAAAATAAAATAAACAAAGGAATCCAACATGGCAGAAATAAATGCCCAAACCGTAATGGAACTGCGCCGGCTTACCGGCATCAGCATGATGGAATGCAAAAAAGCCCTGTCTGAAAACAGCGGAGATATCCAGAAAGCCGTTAAACATCTTAAAGAAAAAGGTCTTGCGTTTGCCGAAAAAAAAGCCTCCAGGCAGGCAACCCAGGGAATCATAGCTTCATATGTACATTCCAATTTAAAAATCGGCGTACTGGTCGAACTTAACTGTGAAACTGATTTTGTCGCCCGCAATGAAGAATTCCGGGAAATGGGAAAAGAAATCGCCATGCAGATCTGTGCCATGAATCCGGTAGCTGTTACTGAAGACCAGGTGCCTGCGGCTTATATTGACGAACAAAAAGAAATTTTTTTGGCGCAAATGAAAGATTCCGGCAAACCAAAGGAAGTAAACGAAAAAATTGTTGAAGGAAAACTGAGAAAATTTATTTCCGAACAGTGCCTGCTGGAACAGCAGTATGTCAAGGATGCATCCCGGAAAATCAAGGATCTAATCACGGAAAAAATTCAGAAACTCGGAGAAAACATCAAAATCGGCAGATTTATACGCTATGAAATATAATCTAAAGAGGCTGCTTTCACGGCGAAAATAAAAATGAGGATATTGATATGACAGTAGAAGAAATAAAAAAAGATATCCGCACCAAAATGGAAAAAACCCTGCAGAACCTGTTTCATGAATTCTCGGGGCTGCGTACCGGGCGGGCCAGTACCTCCCTGCTTGACGGTTTAAAAGTTGAAGCTTACGGTCAACAGATGAAGCTGACCGAAGTGGCAACGCTTGCTATTAGCGATCACCATACCATTACGGTAAGCGTTTGGGATGCAGGCAATACCGCTGCCGTGGAAAAAGCCCTGCGCGCATCCAGCCTGGGTATTAATCCTGCGGCTGAAGGAAATCTTATACGCATACATCTTCCGGATCTTACCGAAGACCGCAGAAATGAAATGAAAAAAGTTGTCAGGGGAAAAGCGGAAGAAACAAAAATTACCGTGCGTAACCTGAGGCGTGAAGCCAATGATCAAATAAAAAAAATGGAAAAAGAAAAAAGCATCGGCGAAGATGAATCTGCCCGGGGTATCAGCGGCATTCAGCAATTAACCGATGAATATATCAAAAAAGCCGACACGGCTGCTGCCAATAAAGAAAAAGAAATAACATCGCTGTGAAAAAAAAAACGGATTTACGCGGCCGAAATCAGCATTAAACTATGTGCAGTTTCCCAGCCTATGCAGACAAGAGTATACCGGGGCATGTGGCAATCATTATGGATGGAAACGGACGCTGGGCTGAAAAACATGGCGTATCCGTAACCGGCGGGCATCGCGCCGGGCTGAAAGCGCTGGAAAAAACCAGCGAATTCTTGAAATCAGCCGGNNTTTCCACAGAAAACTGGAAACGGCCGGCAGCCGAGGTAAACGGTCTTTTACAGCTTCTCGAAATTTTTTTCATCGGAAAAATTAATAAAATTATCAGGAATAAAACCCGTTTGCGGATTATCGGCGATAAATTCGGATTTTCTCCTCATATTTCCGCTATTTTAACCCAGGCTGAAAAAAGAACAGCCAAATTCATGGACTTTACTCTGCAGATTGCACTGAATTACGGGTCCCGGGATGAAATAGTAAGAGCAGTAAAAAAAATTGCCGATAAAGCCAGCCGGCAAAAAATCAGCCTCCGGGATATCAATGAATCCTTACTTTCTTCACATCTTGATACCAAAGAATTCCCTGACCCGGATCTTCTGATTCGTACCGGCGGTGATATGCGGATCAGCAATTTTTTATTATACCAGATGGCCTATACGGAATTATATTTTACTTCCTGTTTGTGGCCTGACTTTAACGAACAAGAAGCGCAGAAGGCTATTGACGCCTACCGCAGCCGGGAGCGCAGATACGGAGGCAGAAAAAATGCTTAAAAGAATAATTTCCGCCCTAATCCTCATCCCCTTTGTCCTGTTCTGTATTTTCTCCGCCAATAATTATTTTTTATTAGCTCTGCTGGTGCTTACTTCGCTTCTTTTATGTATGGAAATTTTTTCTATCGGATCGTTTCAAACCAGACTTTATCTGGTCATTCCCGCCCTGATAGCAATATTAATGCAATTTGCCGCTGCTTTTCTTCTCACTAGCGGTAAAATTTCACAGTTAATTTTCGTCTACCTGCTTCTGGCTTCCGTATTTATTTCTTTTGCCGGCACGGCCGCCCTGATTGCTCTGCGTAAAAATATAGAACAGGCGCTTGTCATGCTGTCTGTCTCGGCCTTTAGTGTTTTATACTCCGGAACCGGGCTGGTATCCTTTTATTTTATAAAAGCGGATTTTACCTACGGAGTCTGGGCATGTTTATATCTGCTTGCAGTGATCTGGATTTTTGATGCAGGTGCTTATTTTACCGGTTCCCTCTTGGGAAAACACAAATTAAATCTGCCGGCTTCACCGAATAAAACCATTGAAGGCCTGATCGGCGGTTTTTTATTCAGCATGGCAGCCGGGCTGTTTTTTCACCGTCTGCTGCCTTCTGTTCTGCCTTCGGATTTTTCAGGATCCGTAATTGGAAAGTTTTTTAATAATATTACACTCTTAACCGTTTTTACCTTTTTTTTGACTGTAATTGCCTTTCTGGGAGACCTGACGGAATCTCTGATCAAGCGCAGTTTCGGGAAAAAGGATTCCGGCTCCATTATTCCGGGGCACGGCGGAATTTTTGACGGTATTGACAGCCTGATACCCGCTTCTTTTATTTTCTGGATATTCCTTCAGTTGTTTAAATGATTCTCGGTATTACCGGCCTTACCGGCAGCGGGAAAAGCGCGGCTGCCGGTATTATACAAAAATACGGTTTTATACTTATTGATCTGGATTTACTCGGACATGAAATTTTAGCTGAAGAGCATGACAGGCTGGTACAAATTTTCGGGACGTGTTTTTCCAGCGGGGGAGTAATAATCAGGACAAAATTGGGTAAAGCCGTATTTGCATCTCCGCGGCTGCGCAGGAAGCTTAACGCCTTTATGTTTCCCCTGCTTAAAGGGAAAACCTGCAGACTCATTGCCATGCAGCCTGCTCAAAACCATATTATCTGCGGAGCCCTGCTCCAGCAGATAGGTCTGTCATCCATCTGCGATTTAACCGTTTGCCTCAGAGCCGGTTTTAAAAATCGCAGAGCACGTCTTAAAAAACGCCATCCGGACTTGAATATACGCCGGATACTGCAGAGGCTTTCCGCCCAAAAAATGATCAAGAAACTGCTTTTAAAAACCGATATTTTAATTGAAAACAACGGAACAATGCAAGAACTTGAACAAAAAATTTACAAGTTTCTGCAGAATATAAACGAGGGTGTCTATGGATGAAAAAAACGATAATTTTATGATTAATCTTGATAAAGGCCGGTTTTTTGTGGTGCTGGTGGTAATAATGGGTTTAATGTCCGCATTCTTTTTTCTGGGAATGGCGATCGGCATACGTTCCGGGGCAGTCAAATCCATAGCGGAAAATCAAAAAGAAAAAAAATCAGACAACACGGTTGTATACAGCCAGGAAGATGAAAATGTTTCTATTATGGAGCCCTACCGTGAAAATTCCGAATCCGAATATATTCTGGAAATAAAAAAAACCGGCAAAGCGGAAAACGCATCCGGGGAAGCCCTGCATGAAGTTCCTGCTAAAAAAAATATTTCTTCATACGAAATGCTGAAAAAAGATCAGGGTACGGAAATCAAAACTCCCCTGGAAAAAAAGGCTGAAAAAGAATCGTCGCGCATACTTACGGTCAGGGAAAGCGCCGAGATCAATAAAAAAATCGAGGAAAAACTCGGGAAAAAAACTGCTGTAAAAAATGTTCAGTCTGCTAAAGCAACGGATGAAAAATCATCCGGGCAGTATAAATATGCCATACAGATTCTTACCACCAAAGATCTGAATAAAGCCAAAAAACTGAAAGAAGACTTAAGTAAAAAAAATCTGCCGGTCTATATATCCAAAGCCAAAACCGCAGCGGAACTTTACCAGGTAAAAGTCGGCTATTACCGCGATAAAAATACCACGGATCAGATATTGCTTCATCTCCGGGAAAAAGCCGGATTTCACGATGCCTTTGTTTCCGATATTATAAAAAACGATCCTATCTGATTTTAATGCCTCCGCTGCTCAAAATCTGCGGAATTACAGATCAGGAGAGTTTTGTGTTCTGCGACCAGTCGGGAGTAGATATGGCGGGGCTTAATTTCTGCCCGGGCTCCCCGCGCTGTCTGGAACCCCGAAAAGCCCTGGAAATATCCGGCAGTAAAAAACAAATAAGAACCGTAGCGATTTTTGCGGACAGCAGCAGAGAAAATATTTACAATGTCCGCAGCATTCTAAACCCCGATTTTATTCAGTTTCACGGCAGTGAAACACCGGATTTCTGCCGGGAATTCAAGCCGTATATCAAGGCTTTCAGAATCAAGACAATTCAGGATATTAAGACCAGTCTGGATTTTCTGCCTGAAGCCTCTTTTCTGCTTTTTGACGCCTGGTGCAGCTTAGCCGCCGGAGGTACAGGTAAAACCATACCGGGAGAACTGCTTGATCTGCTGGCTAAAACGGTTCCTCTGCAAAAAGTAATTATTGCCGGCGGCATCAGTATAGACAATATACAGTCAACAGGCAGGATTATTGCTCCTGCCGGATTTGATCTGTGTTCTTCATTAGAAGAAAACAGGGGAATAAAATCAATCAAACGCATTGAAAATTTTTTAAAAATATTCCGGGAAATTTACCCGGACTGAAAAAGGAGCATATATGGAAAAACGCTATAAAACAAGAATTTATTACCGGGACACGGACATGGGAGGAGTTGTTTATTACGGGCGTTATCTGGAATTTCTTGAAATCGGACGCACTGAATATATCCGTGATGCCGGTATGAGCGTGCAGGACTTATATGAAAAACACGGCATAATTTCTCCGGTCATTGAGGTTAATGTACGCTATCTGCGCCCGGCGCGTTATGATGATGAGATTACCATCAGCGTACAGCCTGAAAAAATAACCAATGTTAAAATTTTTATTAAATATGAATTATTTAACCAGAAAGGGGATCTGCTTTGTGTTGCCCATACCGTAAACGGCTCTATTGACAGGGAATCATTCCGGCCGGTGAGATTTCCGGATGAATTTCTTGCCTTGTGGAAACAGACTTAAATATTAATTTTCGCGGAAGAAAAAAGAGGGCAGGGGAAGCAGAAATTTCTTTTCCCCGGCGCAATTATATAAATCTTTTCACATCATCCTGCTGTTTAAAACCAAGCTCAGAATGGTGATTTCTTTAATAATCAGTCTCGGCATAAGGAATCATAAGAACACTGTTCAGGGACGCTATATTTTTTTCAATATAAAAAACACGGAAACCTGCACCTTTCATCTTAAACCGTACTTTGACGGTTGCCGGAACTGTTATAGAGGTATCCTCAGTGCATTCTTTTATTACTTTACCGGCATCGGCGGTAGCAAAAGCAATTTCATATGATTGCCTGGCGCCAGAATGATTAACCAGATAAAAATAGGTTATTCCGGAAACATCACTGCACCATACTCCTCTTTTATCTTCAGCGTATTTATTTACAAAATTTCCGGCCGGAATGGATAGATATTTTTTCACAAACATATCTGTAAATTCATCGCGCATGCCGTTTTCACAGTGTTCCAGCCCCGGTTCCCAGATAATTTACATCATTCCAGTTCACTTCCCGGAGATAATCATAAATATAGCCGATTACACTCAGATGATGGGTTACGGTATGAGGATACCGGATTTTAAGCCAGTCTTTGGTGATATTGGTGCATTCATACCATGAGCCTTCCATATACTTGCCAAAAAGCGAGGTACCGCCTCTTTCGCCTTTTTCAAAAAGCGACTGGTTTATGGTTTTGGTATTTGCCCACTGAAAAACCGGAAGAGATGAAGCGGGACTGCTTTGTATTACCGTATTCATGGCATGTTTCTTCATCTGCAGAAATACCAGATTATTTTCATTTTTAAACTTGACCGGATCCACACCCATTTCCCTG
>DNNS01000033.1 GCA_003497555.1 Spirochaetia bacterium | reverse complement strand
CCCAAGGGCGGTCCGGGTATGCGTGAAATGCTTACTCCTACGGCAGCCATTGCCGGCATCGGGCTTGATAAAGATGTGGCGCTTATTACCGACGGCAGATTTTCCGGAGCTACCCGCGGATCATCCATCGGACATATTTCGCCCGAAGCAGCCGAAGGCGGGCCTATTGCTGCAGTAAAAGACGGCGATATAATAGATATCGATATAGCTGCCCGTACCATAAATCTGCGCGTAAGTGAGGAAGAAATAAAAAACCGCCTGTCAAAAATAGGGACTTTTATACCGAAAATTAAAACCGGTTATATGGCCCGTTATGCCAAAATGGTAAGCTCTGCAGATCGCGGCGCTGTATTTGAATCCTGACAGTATAGTTTCTTTTCATTTAAATGTAACCGGGCTGGTTCAGTCAGTCGGTTTCAGACCGTATATTTTCCGCCTGGCGCAGCAGTTTTCACTTTACGGTAAAGTCAGTAATAATGCCGGTTCCGTAGAAATAATAATACAGGGAAGCTCCGGCGCTGTAAAAAATTTTATTTCTGAATTAAAAAATCATCCGCCGCAGCCGGCGCGAATTGAAAATATAACAATAACAGAATGCCCGGTATCTGATATACAATCATTCATTATTGAAGAATCAAGCCCGGACGGAAGCGGTATTACTGTAGTAAGCCCCGACATTGCCGTATGCGGACTTTGTATGGAAGACATTAAAAACCAGAAACACCGTCTGGATTACCCGCTGGTGAACTGCATGCATTGCGGTCCGCGATTTTCTATTATAAAATCCCTGCCTTATGACCGTAAAAACACAACTATGGCGGAATTTACCATGTGTGAAAAATGCCGCCGGGAATATGAAAATCCGCTTGACCGCAGATATCATGCCCAGCCCGCAGCCTGTAATACCTGCGGCCCATTTCTTTATAATCTTTTAAAAACACCCGAAAACTGTAAGAATATAGAAATTCTTATCAAACAAATGGCTGATGTTCTGCAAAAAAGCGGAATTATTCTGCTCAAGGGTACAGGCGGATTTCAGTTTCTGGCAAATGCGCTTGATGAAAATGCTGTTCAAAGACTCAGGAGAATAAAAAAACGCGATCAAAAACCCTTTGCTGTCATGTTTTTAAATATAGAACAGGCTTCGGAATTTGTTATTATAGATAAATATACAGCCGGCCTGTTGTTATCTCCGGAGCGGCCGATAGTTTTATGTCAGTTAAAAAAAAATCCGGCAGCCGGTATTTGTTCCGGGCTTGATACCATGGGCATAATCCTCCCCTATATGCCGGTGCATCATCTTCTGCTTTCCCGCCTTGCTTTTCCGGTAATATTTACCAGCGGAAATTTGTCGGATGAACCTATTGTCATTAAAGATGACTCAGCCAAAAAACTGGCTGAATTTTGTGAATCGGCTGTAAGTTACAACCGGGAAATTCATAACCGTACTGACGACTCGGTGTTGTTTACTGACGGGCAAAAAAGGTATTTTATCCGCAGATCACGCGGTTATGCGCCTTTGCCCTGCAACATCAGGTACCGGGCAGAAGGAATATTTGCCGCCGGCGCAGAACTGAAAAACACATTTGCCCTGGGCCGGGAAAATCAGGTCATAATGAGCCAGCACATCGGTGATCTGAAAAACCCCGATGTATATAATTTTTACCGCGAAAGCGCCGAACGTTTTTTTTCGCTTTTCCGCTTTACTCCCCGGGCAGCAGCCTGTGATCTGCATCCCGACTATTTTTCCACGCGTTTTGTTGCCTCGCTCGGCGTACCGGTTTATTCTGTACAGCATCATCATGCGCATATAGCCGCCTGCATGACAGAAAACAATCTTGATGAAAAAATTATCGGTATCGCCTTTGACGGTACCGGCCTGGGGGAAGACGGCAATATATGGGGAGGAGAATTTTTTTTTTCGCAGCTGGAAAATTCCGAGCGGGCTTCCTGGCTTTCTCCGCTGCCCTTGCCCGGCGGAGACTTGGCGGTTAAAGAACCATGGCGCACGGCTCTTTCATGCCTTTATGCCATTGATAAAAACATTGAAACATTTTCTTTTTTACCTCTTTTTAAAAATATTAGTGAAGAAAAAATCCATATTATCAGGGAAGCCCTGAAGCATAACATCAATACTCCCCTGTCTTCGGCAGCCGGCAGACTTTTTGATGCAGCAAGCGCCCTGGTCGGCCTGGTATACTGCGCCGGCTATGAAGCTGAAGCGCCCATGAAACTCGAAGCAATTATTGATAAAAACGAAAACGGAGTGTATCATGTACCGGAAGAAAAAATTATTGATACCCGCTACCTTATAAACGGCCTGCTGGAAGATATTAAAAACAGATGCGCTATCCCGGTAATTGCAGCCAGATTTCATAATACCATGGCAGTTTTAATCTGCAGGACAGCAGGGCGAATGCGAAATATTTCCGGGTTGAAAAAAGTCGCACTCTCGGGAGGTGTTTTCCAGAATCGGTTTCTGCTGAAAAAAACCAAAACACTTTTACAGACTGCAGGTTT
>DNNS01000419.1 GCA_003497555.1 Spirochaetia bacterium | reverse complement strand
CAAGAAATAAATTTGCACCCGATCAATCGTTGCTAACATTGACAATTTGCTCTTTAAAATATATAATTTTCAGAATAATTTAAATTACAGAGGACATCTTGGGCGTTTACAAAACACATAATTGCGGAGAAATTCGAAAAAACCTTTCAGATTCGACAGTTAAATTAAGCGGGTGGGTTCTAAGGCGACGCGATCATGGCGGCGTGATCTTTATTGATTTACGCGACCGTACCGGGTTCTGCCAGATTGTTTTCAGNNCCAGACCTGAAACCAGTAAGGAATGCCATGCTATAGCGGAACATATACGCAGCGAATATGTGTTAACGGTTACCGGCAAGGTAATTCCCCGCACGCCGGAAAATATAAACGCTAAAATTCCTACCGGTGAAATAGAGATTGAAGCTTTTAATCTGGAAATTTTAGCCAAAAGTAAAACTCCTCCCTTTGAGCTTGATGAAACCTGCAATGCCAGTGAGGAAATACGCCTTGAATACCGCTATCTTGATCTGCGCCGCGAGAACATGAAAGACAATATAATAAAACGTCACCGGTTTTCAAAAGCCGTACGGGAACGCCTTGATAAAAACGGTTTTATTGATATTGAAACTCCGGTTTTAAACAAATCCACTCCCGAGGGTGCAAGAGATTTTATTGTTCCTTCCCGTCTTAACCGCGGTATGTTTTATGCCCTGCCCCAGTCTCCCCAGATTTTCAAACAGATTCTCATGATCAGCGGTTTTGAAAAATACTATCAAATCGTGAAATGTTTCCGCGATGAAGATTTACGGGCTGACCGGCAGCCCGAATTCACCCAGATAGATATAGAAACCTCTTTTCTGTCGCAAACCGAGCTTATGTCTCTCATGGAAGAAATAATTCTTTCATCCCTAAACGAAGTATTCGGCATTAAAACCGGACCTGTACCGCGCATGGCTTATAATGAAGCCATGGAACGTTTCGGATCCGACCGGCCGGATACCCGTTTTGGTCTGGAGCTTGTCAATTTCGAAGAAGCCGCACGCCTCTCCGAGTTTAAAGTATTTCAGACTGCTCTGGAAAAAGGTATTGTAAGGGGGTTATGCGTGCCCGGCGGAGATGCTCTTTCACGCAAAGACATTGATGATTTTACTTCCGCTATTTCTGTTTTCGGGGCCAAAGGTCTGGCCTGGATGCGCATGGCTGCAAACGGTNNTTCCTGATGAATGCCGCAAAAAAATTATTTCCGCCTCAGGCGCCAAACCCGGAGATCTTCTGCTCTTTGTGGCTGATTCCCCGAAAATAACCTATCAGGCGTTAGGGTTTTTGCGTCTTGCCATTGCTGAAAAACTGAAAATAATTCCTTCCGGTAAATTCAATTTCCTCTGGGTTCATGATTTTCCGCTGTTTGAACATGACAGCCGTGAAAACAGACTCTCTTCTGTCCACCATCCTTTCACCATGCCTTCGGCCGGACAAATTGCCGAACTGGAAACAAATCCGCTCTCTGTTCTCTCGCAGAGTTATGATTTTGTCTGCAACGGTATTGAACTGGGAGGCGGCAGTATAAGAATAAACGACCTTGAAATTCAGAAGAAAATATTTTCCCTGCTCGGTATAAGCGATCAGGAAGCTGATGAAAAATTCGGTTTTTTATTAAAAGCGCTTGCTTACGGAGCCCCTCCCCACGGAGGTATCGCCTTTGGCCTTGACCGTATAATGATGATCATGCAGGGCTGCTCATCCATCAGGGATGTTATTGCTTTTCCCAAGACCCAGCGCGGCCAGTGCGTCATGAGCAGCGCTCCCGGCGCGGTTTTAAATGATCAGCTTGCGGAACTGGCAATTAATATTACTTTATGAAAAAAGCTATTTTCCCGGGCAGTTTTGATCCCTTTACTATCGGTCATTATGATATTTTAAAACGCGCTGCCGGGATTTTCGATCACATTGTTGTTGCTATAGGCAATAATCCGCGCAAGATCACTTTTTTCAGTGCAGCAGAACGCAGACAGCATATTGAAACTGTCTGCCGTGATTTTCCCAATGCCGAGGCTGCGGTTTTCGAAGGCCTGCTGATTAACTATGTAAAAAAAGAAAATATCAATATCATTGTCCGCGGCCTGCGCGTTTTCAGCGATTTTGAATATGAGCTTCAGATCGGTCTTGCCAATAAAGATATATGCGATACCATAGAAACCGTTTTTATGCTGCCCCGGCCCGATCATATATTCATCTCATCATCAATGGTCAAAGAAATAGGCAAATTCGGCGGTGAAATCAGTAAATATCTTCCGCAAACAATTTATACGGATATAGCCCGCCGCCTGCAGGCCGATGCATAAATCTGTTTTACCGGCAACAGCCGTATTTTTTTTTATATCTGCATTACTGTACGCAGAAAAATATTACACCAACGGCAGTATTATTTCCTCTTTCCCGCTCTCTGAGCTTACCGCTGAAAAAATTTTTATTCTTGACAATGCGCCCCTGAAAAAAGCAGCTGCCGTCAGGCTTGATTACGAAAAAATCGTCATTAACCTTCTGCAAAACAGCAATGAACAGGCTTTTCTGTTTGCTGCATCCAATTTGGGAATTCCGCCGGATGAAGATTATAAAACCAGGGTGATGGAGGCATTATTTCCCGGTTCAGATCCTGCCGTATTTGAACAAAAAGAGATTTTCCGCTCATCCGCACCCGCGCCTGTCATTCTGGAAAATGCCGATGAACTGGCATATCTTACCATAGAAAAAGATTATAAAAACGAAAGAATGGTTATTTTCAAGGGAAATATTTCCGTTTTTTTCGAAGGCAAAAAGCTCTGCTCTCCCCTTATAAAAATCAATCTGGATGAAGGGGATATTTTCGGAGAAGGTCCGGCTTCCATGACCAGCCCGGATGTAAATATTATCTGCTCCCGTTTTATGCTTAATTTTAAAAACCATACCGGTTTTTTATTTAACGGTAGAGGTTATCTTAATAATATCTTTTATGATGCTGTGTTAATCAAACTAACCGGCGAAAAATCCTATACTGTTGAAGACGCCAGAATCAAGCTTGACAATGATCCGGATCCGGTTTTTTACCTGAAAACCTCGCGTTTATATATATACGATGAATCGCGCATTCTGGCCCGTAACATACGCATTTATGTACACGAACAGCCGTTTTTCTGGTTTCCTGCCTGGTTCCGGGAGCCGATTTCAAGCGGCATCAAGACTAAATTCGGCTCTACAGTGCGCGAAGGTTATTATATGCTAAACCGTTATGATTTATTATTTTTCGGCAAACTGAAAACTTCCCTGCTTTTTGACAACTACCAGCGCATGGGTAATCTGCTGGGGGTACTGGGCAGTTATAAAAGCAAGGCGCAGGATTTTACCCTTGATGCCCGCGGAGCGCGTTATAAAGATCCGGATTATTATCTCTGGCAGTCACAGAAGATTTATTCAACTTATTTTAACCCCGAGCTGGAAGAAAAAATATCATACCGCTACAAGATTGATTATAATCACATACTTAATTTTAATATTTTTCAAAACCGCGTATGTTATCTGCAGGCCGGTATAAAAAAGGCATCGGATCCCTACTTTCGATCTGATTTTGAAAGGGAACTTCCTTCTTTTAATCCTGCCGGCTCGTTTCAGAATATTTTTTCATCTGAGCCCGATTACAGCTATGTGCGGCGTGCGGATGATCTGGAAAACTATAAACTTGATTTTGTCCAGCAGGATGAAGACTCCAGGCTCCGTTTTAATTCAGAATGGTCATATAAAAATTACCAGGATTTCCGTTATGACGAAACCGACATGCGCCACTGGAAAACCAAACTGAAAAACTCGCTGCTTCCGCATATTTCTTTTAAAAAAGCCGGTACCATCGGCGGACAGACTGCTCTTTCCAATTCTTCAGCCAATATTCAGTACAATGCGGGTTTTTCCTATGAACACCGGGAATATTACCAGGATGAATCGCCTTTTGCGTTTGATCGGGGAATCAACAATCTTCTTATCAATGCAGATATTTCCCGTGCGTTCGATTCTTCAAAACTGGAGCAGGAACATAATCCGGCGCCGGTTTCCGCCATATTTACACCGCGTTTTTCAGCCGGCTACCGCAAGCAGTGGGGCGGCGAAAACAAGGGGGAAGAGCAGCAGATCGCCAACTTCCGTGATACTTATCTGCATTTCGGAAATTCAGATCAAATGGTTCTTTATTTTCCAGGACGCCGGCTGCAGAACAAAAGAGAAAATTCCCCAGGCAGGGATTCCATGATTCCTTTTGCCACCTTAGCGTTAAATTATAATATTTTTATAAGACAGAATACCGGAAAAGTACTCCGCTACAAATTTATTCTGGATCAGCATAATCTGGCCCCGTCTTTTTCCCTGCTACAGTATGCTTACGGGCTTTTTTATGTGTACCATCTTGATTTTTTTTCCAGGCTGCAGGCCCAGGCCGACTATAACCTGATGCATAGCGAAGATCTTGCTTCGGCAACTTACCGTAATTTCCGTTTTACTACCGAGCGTTTTAATAATCTGAATGCCTCGCTGTATAATAAATTATTCTATAAAGATTTTTTTTATATCGAAAATAATCTTACCGCCAATTTTCTGAAAACGGCAGTAAATCCCGACAGTGCAGCAGGAAATAAAATCATAATAAGTCCCGAGCTTGATGCCAATAATTTCACAATCGGCCTGAAAAACAGTCTTGACCGTCCTGATTCCTGGTTTTATGTCAAAGCCCTGGGAAGCAGCTGCAGCTGGCAGTATTATTTCAGCGCAGAAAATTTCCGTAATGACCGCATCTCTTTCGAGTACAGCATGATCTTCAGATTTTTAAAATATTTTGATCTTACCGGCTATCTGGTTTCCGCCAACAGCAAAGCCTGGCTGTATTTTGCCGAATACAAGGGCGGCGGAGAAATAAAACCGGTTAACTTTTTTTCCGATCTGGGTTATTCCCTTAATATATTCTCCCGAAAACACCGCAGTCTGGGAAATTTCAAATTTTCCCGTGCCGGTCTGAATCTGCTGCATGACCTAGATAAATGGGAACTTTCCGCCCAGTTTCATGTAGAACCCAAACCCCTTCCTCCAGGCACCGGTTCCGTAAAGGGATATTATTATGATATGCAGTTTTCCTTTGAGATCAGACTGAAAAGCTTCCCGGGTTTTGAGGATTTATCCAAACAAAAACTTCCGATTCCCCAGCAGAAATACGATCTTAGCCCCGAGATTATAAAAAACTGGAATAAATAATATAATCAGGTTGTCGATTTGAAACCATGACAGAATGTTAAAATGTACCCGGATGCGAAGAGATTGCAAAAATACGGCCGGAAGCATTCTATAATATATGCCGAGGATCTCATTTTTGCAGACAATGAAGCAGATGGATTCATTTTAATATCCTGAATAACGGACTGTGGAGAAGCCATGAAAAAAATTATTATTACGGGCGGCGCAGGGTTTATAGGTTCGCACCTTTGCCGCCGCCTGCTGCAGGAAGGAAACGAGGTTATCTGTCTTGATAATTTCTTTACCGGAACCAAAAGCAACATTATTGACCTGATGAAAAACGATTATTTTGAAATAATCAGACATGATGTTGTTAATGATATTTTCATCGAGGCTGATGAAATATACCATTTTGCCTGCCCGGCATCGCCTGTACATTACCAGTATAATCCGATTAAAACCATGAAAACCAGTATACTGGGAACAATCAACATGCTGGGACTGGCAAAAAGAACCAGGGCGAAAATGCTTCTGGCTTCCACTTCCGAGGTTTACGGAGACCCGCTGGTGCATCCTCAGAAAGAAGAATACTGGGGGAATGTAAACTGCACAGGTATACGTTCCTGCTACGATGAAGGCAAGCGCGCAGCGGAAACCCTGATGATGGATTATCACCGCCAGCACAAACTTGACGCCAAAATTATCCGCATCTTCAATACCTATGGTCCGAATATGCGGCCTGATGACGGGCGGGTGGTCAGCAACTTTATTGTACAGGCCACTAACAAAAAAGATATTACTATTTACGGAGACGGTTCACAGACGCGTTCCTTCTGTTACGTGGATGATCTGGTTGACGGCATTATCCGCATGATGAATACCGAAAACTTTACCGGCCCGGTTAATCTCGGCAACCCTGATGAATTCACTATCAGGGAGTTGGCGGAAAAAGTACTGCTTCTGACCAAATCTTCATCTAAAATAATTTATGAACCCCTGCCAAGCGATGATCCGAAAAAACGCAAACCGGATATTTCCTTGGCTAAAACCAGACTTGGCTGGGAGCCGGAAATAAAACTATCCGAAGGTCTGAAAAAAACCATTGCCTACTTCCAAAGCGGACCAGGCAAAGCGGTATAAACCTGTATGCTATGTTATAATTAAATGCCCCAGGAGAAATTATGAGCGCGCCTTTTGCCGAATTGTGTAAAAACCTGAATCTCGAATTTAAATACCCTGACTGGGAAACAGATTATGAAATTTCTTCCAGGTATTACAACCGCAAAACTTTTTTTATAGAACTGGATAAGATTACAGCGTCACTGCAAACCATCGGCTGCAGCGATGAAATAATCTGCGAAATACGCAGCGGTTATAATATTT
>DNNS01000083.1 GCA_003497555.1 Spirochaetia bacterium | reverse complement strand
AAATAATCCGCAGAACCGGAGTGTAATAGAAAAACTTGAGCTTCCGGTATGGAACGGGCTGCTTGCCTGCTGGGACATAAAAAATATTCCTGACGGAATATATACCCTGATGCTTGATGTTTTTGATACGGCCGGAAACAGTTCCTCCGATTATATGACAGTAGAGCTGACCGGAAGCAGAACAGAAATAACCAAAGACGATACCAGCGGTAATGACGGGCATTTAAACAGGGCGCCGTACGCTCCCGGGGATTTGGCGCTCGATCAGGCTTTTTACAGACAAAATGATACGCTGAAGGTTACCTGGAAATTCGTAGACCCGGATGAGAATGACAGGCAAAGCGGTTATAACCTCCGTATATACAAGGGAAACGAAACCAATATATACGACAACAGGTATACGGAACTAAAGTATAATGAGTATTTTAATCTGCCTGCAGGAGCTTTGCATAAAGGCGACGGAACATATCTGCTGGATTTAAAAGTGTATGACGCCAGAGGCGAAGAGTCGCCTTGCAGCGCAGTAAAAAGTTTTATTCTGGATACTGTTCCGCCAGTAATAATAATTTCCGGCATGGAAAACGGAGGTTCGTATATTGACAGCGCTTCTGCTTTTATCACGGCCAGCGATGGTAATTTTAAAGCGCTTGCCGGTACCATTAACGGCGCAGTATACGAAAACGGTTCGCAGATAACGAATGCGGGTGAATATACGCTGCTGGTAATTGCCGAAGATTTAGCCGGCAATATCAGCAGGCAGAGCAATATATTTACAGTAACCAATAATAATGTTTTTAACAATGAAATCATTATAAGCGGAGCTATAAACGGCTCTTCTTATAATCATGACATAAACATAACAGCAGAGTTCAGAGGTACGTATGCAGAAAAGAGCATTTCTATAAATAATACAGAAGAAAATGCCTGGTATCGGAATAATAACGGATATTTTGAGCAAGCGTTTTTTTTCACCAATGAAAATACCTATAATATATGCGCAAGCGGTCTTGATTATCATAACAATACTTTAACCAGGCTGATTTCATTCAGTATTGACCGCACAGCGCCCGAGTTTACAGTAACAGGCATACCGGAAAGCGGCTATGCAGTAAGCGTTACTCCTGTTCTTTCTGTGCTAAATGAAACAAAATATACTGCAGAATCGCTGCTTAACGGAGTTGTGTATATACCGGGTACTCCGGTTACAAATGACGGCGCTTACACTCTTTATGTAAAAGTAACCGACGCAGCAGGAAACAGTACGGAAAAAACATATTCATTTGCTGTTGATACCTCTGTTGTTTCCATAAGCATTACAGGAGTAGAAAATAACGGCTGTTATAATAATGCGCGCAGTGTAAAGATAAATATTACAGGCAATAATATAACAGAAATTGTAAATCTTCTTAACAGCGAACCCAAACCCCTGGAATACAGTGTAACGGAAGACAGTGAATATGTTCTGTTTGCAAGCGCCAAAAATGCCGGTTCAATAGCCTTGTACCAGGCAGAGTTCAGTATTGATACCATGCTTCCGGTTGTGGATATTACAGGCATATCAAACGGCGGAACTTATGTGTCTCCGGTAATTGATATCAAGGTGCAGGAGCCTCATCTTGACCTTGGCTGCTCTGTTTTAAAACTTGACAGTACAGAATATATACAGACACTTACAATCATGACTGATGAAATAATGGGAGAAATGCGGCATGCAGCAATAAGCAATATAACCAATGAAGGAAGCCATACATTAGCCTGTTATATGAAAGACCGGGCAGGAAACAGTTATACGAATTCCATTACATTCAGTGTGATAACATTTGACCCTGCAAGTAATCTTGTAACATACGCTGATTATAATGAAGATACAAAATTAGATATTGCCGGCGGCAGTAAAGAAGATGAAACGCCAATTCACTTACTTGCAACTGACGGGTATTTAACCAATTGCATACGTCCCGGAAACAACGGCATGGATGAAGGCGCTCTTTACTCAAGCGAAAATAATATTTTTGACAGTAAGGGAACATTATCAGTATGGCTTAAACCCGACTGGAATAATCCCGGATCTGATGAGCATTATATTTTTTCCCTGAAAAACAGCAAAGATGCAAGCCTTTCCGTATATAGTATTTGCGGCTATGTTTCGGCCAACGGCACAGTGTTCAGCATTAAAAATAAAAATAATACCGAGTTTACTATTGAAACCGAGAAAGAAAAGCCCGGTAACGAGCGCTGGTATTACCCCAAAACATGGACACATCTTGTTTTTACCTGGGATTTTTCTGCCGGTAAAATGGCTGTGTATATTAACGGAGCAAAGGCAGGAGAAAAAATCATTACCGGCGAGGAGCGCAATAATTCCAAAAAACTCTGGGTGGGAGCAGGAAGATGGGGCGGATTTGACATGAGCGAGTTTAAAAGCTTTAAGGGCAGAGTGGATGAGCTTGGGATTTACAGTTATTATATGAATGAGAATGAAGCATACGGTCTTTATACAGTGAGCAGAAAATAATGAATAGTTAGTGGCTGGCCGAAAACTGTTTTTTATAAAGCTAACGAATTTAAACTTGACTTCATTATGCCGATATATTAAAATAACATTTCTTTATTAATATCGCCACGGAGAGATGTCCGAGCCCGGTTTAAGGAGCACGATTGGAGTTCGTGTGTGCCAAAAGCACCGTGGGTTCAAATCCCACTCTCTCCGCATATTAATAATAAATACCTCTCCGCAAACTCGGGCGCTCCCTGCTTTGTTTCCGGTGAACCCCGTCAGGTCCGGAAGGAAGCAGCGGCAGCCAGGCGGCAAAGGCCGGGAATCACGTCTGGTTTGCGGAGAGATATTTATTTCTAAAAATCAATGAAAAATTCCTTTACAGCTACTGCGCTTAAATGGCGCCCGAAAACCTTTAATGAACTTGTTGGGCAGGAACATGTCACCCGCACTATAAAAAATGCCATTGATAAAAACCGCATTTCTCATGCCTATATGTTTTCCGGACCCCGTGGTACCGGANNGGCCAGGCTGTTAGCCAAATCATTAAGCTGTGAAAAAGCTCCGGTTTCCGAACCGTGCAATGCCTGCGCTTACTGCACCGGTATTACCGACGGCTCCTATCTTGAATATCATGAAATTAACGGTGCATCCAGCCGGGGAATTGATGATATACGCGGACTCAATGAATCCCTGAATTATTCCGCTTCTGCCGACAAACCGAAAATTTTTGTAATCGATGAAGTTCATATGCTTACTACCGAGGCTTTCAATGCTCTGCTGAAAAGCCTTGAAGAACCGCCCCCGAAGGTATTTTTTATTTTATGTACAACCGAGGCTCATAAAGTACCTCTAACCATCCGCTCCCGCTGCCAGCATTACGGGTTTCGGGCTTTTTCGGTTTCTCTTATTATTGAAAGACTCAGGGAAATTCTTTCTGCTGAAAATATCCCGTATGAAGATGAAGCTCTGTTTTATATTGCCAAAGCCGCTTCCGGTTCCATGCGCGACAGCCAGTCAATACTCGATCAGGTAATTTCCTATACCGGCGGAAAGGTAACAGCGCAGACTACCGGTGAAATTCTCGGAGTACAGCGCGGCGAAGTATATACCGGGCTGCTTCGTTTTTTGGCTGATGATAAAAAAGCCGATATCTTTAATCTCATGCAAAAGCTGTACAGCGACGGTAAAGATCTGCGCCAGTTTCTTCACGAATTTACCTGGTATCTCACCGCTATAAATTATATCAAAGAGGGCATAAGCGATCTGGCGGCGCTGGAAATAAGCACAGCCGATTATGAAACGCTTAAATCCATGCAGAACAGGTTTACCCGCGACGAACTCTATACCTTGATGGATGTCCTGCTTGATTTATTCCGGGAAATAAAAACCGCTGCCAATCCGCGGGTGATAACAGAGCTTTACCTGATAAAACTTATGCGTTATAAAACACTGATCAGCGCCGAAACCCTGCGTGAAGAATTACGAAAGTTTGGCGCCGGCCAGGAGCCGCCTGCTGCCGGCGCAGTTTCTGCAGCTCTGCCTGTTTCCCGGGTAACCGGCCTGGAATATAATGCCCTGCTGCAGAATCTTAAATCAACCGATACTGCCGGTTATGAAATTCTCAGGCAATGCAGTTTTACCAGATTCAGCGATAATACGCTTGTACTTGCTGCAGACAGCAGTATTCGCCAGACGGTTGAAAAAGCCCGGGCAGATCTGGTAGATGCCATCCGGATGCAGATTAAAAAAATCTATAACCAGGAAATTCTTGTAGTTTTTGAATTTACCGGTCAGGATATTATCCACACTATAAAAGAAGCCTTTGACGGGGAAATTTTAGAGGATGAATCCCGGGGGCAGGAGTAAAATATGTTTCCCGATATGCATAAATTGGCAAAACTTGCCATGGATCTGCAGCAGAATATCAGCCGCACCGAAAAAGAAATGGCAGCCATGGAATTCGAAGCTTCTGCCGGCGGAGATATGGTCAAGGTGAAAATAAACGGGCAGCACCGGCTGGTTGCGGTAAAAATTTCAGATGAACTTTTTGCAGGGCAAGACCGCGAAATGCTGGAAGATCTTTTAATTGCGGCTTTTAATCAGGCGCAGGAACTGGCTGAAAAAGCCAAAAACGACATAATAAAAAAAACTGCCGGTTCTATAGATCCGTCCGTTATTGGTAAATTTACCTGATATTTTATGGCTTCATTGTTTCAGCGCGCTATTTTTGCCCTGAAAAAACTTCCCGGGGTAGGGGAGCGCATGGCCGAACGCATTGTGTTCCGTCTGGCGGAAATGAGCGAAAATGATGTACTCGAAATTGCCGATGCCCTGTGTGAATTCCGGAAAAAAATCAGAAAATGCGAAATCTGCGGAGTTATTTCAGAACAAAGTCCCTGCCGTATCTGTTCTTCATCCAAAAGACAGCGCGATCTTATCTGCGTAGTGGAAAAACCCCAGGACGCGCTGGTAATAGAAAAAGGGCATTTTTATAAGGGACTTTATCATGTCCTGGGCGGTCTTCTGTCTCCTCTTAAAAATATCAGCGAGGAAAATTTACGTATCAGTGAGCTCTCGGGCAGAACAGAAACCGGCGCTGTAAAAGAAATAATCATCGCACTCGATCAGACAGTGGAAGGGGATGCTACGGCATCGCTTTTATATAAAATGCTTGTTCGTCCGGGAATTATTATTTCGCGCCTGGCCGGGGGAATGCCCAGCGGTATCGGTATTGACAGTCTTGACGAGCGGACATTAAAAAATTCCCTGCAGAACCGAATTTCTCCGGCAATCAGGGAAACCTGAACAGCTGCCTATAAATATCAATTTACACCCGTATTCCCGGATAAAGTCCTTTTTCTCCCGGAGGGCGTTTTTTCCATCGCGGGTGTATCCACAGCCA
>DNNS01000251.1 GCA_003497555.1 Spirochaetia bacterium | reverse complement strand
TAGTAGACTATTTATATAAATAGTCTACTAGAAATTCCATTGCTTTATTATCATATACTTTTATAGTGAGTAAAAATCGTGCGGAACTCAGGTAATTAAATTGTTAAGATTTCTTAACATTCAAAAGGAGTATTGACATGTTTTAATTTTTACAATAGCATCAGCGGAAATATGAAGGGAGAGAATTAATGATATTCTTGTTAATCATAATGCATAATGTAATTAATAATTTTAAGACAGTAAAATTATTATCAATAATCTAAAATGAACCAAAGTATTATATACGGCCACCCTGAAATACAATGCTACTTGCCGCACAGATATCCATTTTTATTTTTAGACAAGGTAGAGATTGTTAGTGGTGAAAAAACAGTTAAGGGGTTAAAGAATTTCACAATCAATGAAAATATTTTTCAAGGCCATTTTCCTGGAGAACCGCTGGTGCCGGGTGTGATTTTAGTAGAATGTATGGCTCAGACAGGCGGATTTTTATTTATTACCAAAGATAAATTTAAAAGAAGTTATTTGTCTTCAATAAAAGAATGTAAATTTTTGGCTTCAGTGCACCCCGGAGATCAGCTTGTATGCGAAATGAATTACCAAAGAAAAATTGGAGATTTTTATTGTGCTACCGGTATTGGTTATGTTAATAAAAAACGTGTAATTGCAATAAATCTTGCATATGTATTCATCAATAACCAAAAAGCAGTTATCAATGAAAAATAAAATATATATTACAGGTATTGGAGTGATTTCATCATTGGGTAATTCAGCTGGTGATTTTTTTTCATCAATTAAAAACCAAAAAGAGAATATTTCTGATAATTTAAATCCTTATTTTAAGAGAGAGGCAAAAATTTCCCAAGGAACATTCGTCAAAAATTTTGATCCTGAAATATTTATTGATCCTATGAAAAGTCGACGTATGGACGGCTTTATACAATTTGGTTTTTCTTCCGTCACTCAGGCCATGAAAGACGCAGGTATCGAAAATGATTTGATTATAAAAAAAGATGCAGCTTTTATTTTTAATACAACGTATGGGCCTTTCAACACCAGCTATGAATACCTAGAGACATTATTTACCAAAGGTCCGGGAAAGGTACTGTCGTCACAATTCTCAAATTCAGTTGTTAATGCACTAAATGGGCATGTCGCTATGCATTACGGTACTAAGGGTAATAACACCATGTTAGTGAGTACAAGTCCTATAGAATATGCGTTTTCTTTGCTTGGATCTGGTCAAGTAGATATGGCAATTGTTACCGGGACAGAGCAATTATCAGATTCCATTGCAGATGTCTTTGAAATATTTGTTAGTAAGAACGAAAAAAAATTTAATAAAATAAGTGCATTTGATAAAAACTATTCAACTGGCATTTTCGGAGATGGATCTGTTACATTGGTTTTGGAAACTGAAAAAAGCGCATTGGCAAGGAATAGCAGAAAATACTGCGAAATAGGAGATCCGGCTACCCGTTACGACCGGCAGCTGAATTACAATTTGTGTGAATTATCAAATGATGGGGAATTATTGCAATCTGCCATGAAAGAGTCCTTAACTTATTTTAATTTTACTGAACATGATATCGATTTAATATGCAGTGCTACAAACTCATTTGCTGGGATGAATTATTCTGAGGCAGCAGCAATAAAAAATCTTTTTAAACAGAAGAGTGTTCCCATTACCAGTTCAAAATCGTATTTGGGTGAAACGCTAGGGGCATCAGAATTATTCAATGTTTTATGGGCTATTTTTGTAATCAAAGAGCAAACTATCCCCTGCATTAACAATTTATCTGACCCAATTGATAACTCTCTGGATCTTGTAAAAGGAAGGCATCGTAACTGTCCAATTAATAATATTCTTTTAAACTCTTTTTATTTCGGCGGTGCGGTAAGTTCTGTGGTTTGCCGGAAACCTTAATGTGATCAAAAAATGAATAGATTTGCGCACAAAATAGTTTTAGTAACTGGAGGCAGTAAAGGTATAGGTAAAAAAATTTGTCTTGATTTTGCCAAAGAAGGAGCAATTGTTTTTTTCTTTTATAAATCCGATTCGTTGGCAGCCAATGAAACAATAGAAGAATTGCAAAAATACCATAATGCTTCTCAGGCATATCAGTGTTCAACAACGAATGAGCAAGATGTTCAAAATAACATTAGAAATATAATAAAAAATATGGGTAAAATTGATATTTTAGTTAATAATGCCGGAATTACCAGGGATAGTTTATTTTTTTTAGCAAAATTACAAGATTGGAGCGATGTAATTGAAACAAATTTATCCGGCGTATTTTTAATGACTAAAGAAGTTAGCAGATACATGATTAAACAAAAATCTGGGAGAATTATCAACATCGCTTCAACTAGTGCAATCAAAGCAAATGTCGGGCAAACAAGTTATGCAGCATCCAAAGCCGGAATTATTGCTTATACTCGGGCTGTGGCTCTAGAATTAATCCCCTATAATATTTTTGTTAATTCAGTAAGCCCAGGGTTCATTACCACTGAATTGATCAAAACAATACCGGAAAAAATGATGGAAAATATCAAGTCAGCAATTCCGCTAAAAAAAATAGGCAGTCCGAGTGAGGTATCAAATTCAGTTTTATTTTTAGCTAGCGAACAGGCAGGTTACATAGTCGGACATAATTTAGTGATTGATGGCGGTCTTACTTTATGATCGAAAAAACTGTGTTAATTACCGGTTCATCAGGGGGGCTTGGTTCCGCCTTAGTTAGTATTTTTTATGCCAATAATTACCAAGTGGTAATTAATCATCTTGATGATGAAAAAAACGTAAAAGAGCTTATAACTCGCATAGGTATTAATCATGACCGCTGTCTAGTTGTAAATTGTTCGGTTGCCGACCCGGACGCGGTCAAAATGATGTTTTCCCAAATACGGGAAAAATTTGGAAATTTAAATATATTAATTAATAATGCAGGCCTTTTTATAAAAAGAATTAATCACTCTATGCCTTATGACGAGTGGCAGAAAATTATTAAAGTTAATTTATATGGAGCAGTTTACTGTGCCAAATATGCTCTTCCTTTAATGCTAAAAAACAAAAAGGGTACAATTATTAATGTTAGCTCTACTGCGGCCATAAATTGTATCGATATTTGCTCTGCTGCGTATCAGGCAAGTAAAGGAGCTTTGCTTGGGTTCACGAGAACTCTTGCCAAGGAAATGGCCGGTCAAAATATTATTGTAAAAGCAGTAATGCCTGGTTTAATTGATAACGNNGCAAAAAGAAAAATATTTAAAAAAAATTCCAGCCGGGAAATATCTGCTCGCAAAGGATGTAGCAAGGTATATTTATTTTCATTCCACAGAAGATAGTTCTTCATGTGTCGGTTCATGTAATATCATTGATAATGGTTTAACAATTTAATCAAAATAAGGAGAAAAAATGAGTACAATCAACATCCAGGATCGAATTAAGGAATGCATTATTGAAAGAATGCATTTAAAGGTTAGAAAGGAAGACATTGATAACGATGCCATGATTTTTGACAGCGGAGAAACCGAAAATAATGCCAACAGCTTTGGACTAGATTCAGTAGATGCATTGGATTTGGTGGTATTACTGAATGAAGAATTTGACATTGAAATTGGCGATGATGATATGCATATCTTTGAGTCAGTAAATACAATTGCAGAATATATTAAAACAAAAAAAGCCAGTGCGTAACCATTGCCCCCTATGTTAAAAAGAGTTGTAGTTACCGGCATTGGAGTTATTAATTCAATTGCCAAAAATACAAGCGAATTAAAAACAGCTTTACTGCAGGGGCATAGCGGGTTAAAAAAAAATGATAGATTTAATACCGCAGAATACAGAAATGAGTACGGTTTTTTAATTTCTGGTATGTCTGAAATGTTAAGTACACAACCGGAAATTAAAAAATATAAAATAACTTCGCAATACGGTATTATTGCTGCAAAAGAAGCGCTTCATTTGTCAAAATTGTCATCGTGTAAAATGGATGCTCAACGTATTGGTGTATGCATGGGTACCACTCTGGTAGGTGTTACCGATTGGATTAAGTATTTTGAGCAAGAGAAAAAAGACATTTCTCTTTTTTTAAGCAATCAATCAAATTTGTCTGGTGATATTGCTGAATATTTTAATTTTAAAGGGAATGTTTCAACGATTTCTACTGCTTGTGCGGCTAGTACGAACAGCATCGGATATGCATATCAATTGATAAAAAATGGTAAATCTGATTACATGATAGCTGGCGGCAGTGATCCGTTCACCTGCTTTTCTCTAAGCGGTTTTAATACCATGAAAGTAGTGGCAACTGACACTTGTAGGCCTTTTGACAGTAATCGAACTGGTATGATGCTTGGGGAAGGCGGGGCAGTAGTACTTTTAGAAACGGTGGAATCAGCTATTCAGCGCGAGGCTAAAATATACGCTGAAATTGCCGGGTTTGCCACTGGTAATGATGCTTATCATCCCACTGCCCAGGATCCTTCCGGAGAAGGCATTTTCGAGATGCTGCAGCGATGTTTTAAAAATAGCATAATAAATCCTGACGCTATTGATTATATAAACGCCCATGGCACAGGAACAAAGGGCAATGACTCTACAGAATTGAAAGCGTTATATAAAACTTTTGGGGAACATTTATATAAAATACCCATTAGTTCAACTAAATCACAAATTGGACACACCCTTGGAGCGGCTGGTGCGAATGAGCTAGTTTGCTGTATTGTCGCCATGGAGAATAATTTTTTACCGCCTACAATAAATACAAGAAACACAATTAATATTGACCATAATGTTTGTCAGAAGCTTGATTTTGTATTAAACAAAGGGCGCTTTGTTGAGAAGTTAAAAACAATTTTATCAACTTCGTATGCTTTTGGCGGAAATACTGCGGCAATAATAATTAAGCGCTATGAATAAATTTAATAATATATCCACGATTGTTTCCTATTTTGAGGTTGATTGTATGGGTATTGTACATAACAGTGTTTATCTGCAGTGGTTAGAAAAAGCCCGCATGAATTTTTCGTCTAAAATAATAGGATTTTCCCGGGAGTTATTCAAAATTAACAAGGTAGATGTAATTGTAAAAAATGTATTTATTGATTACTTGTCGCCGGCCAAATTAGGCTTAGATGTACAGATAAGCTCATTTTGCATAATTAATAAAAATGGTTCCTTTGATTTTGAGTATATTATTACTTCGGGGGATAATCATAAAAAATTAGCAAGAGCCAAGACAACTCATTATTTTGTGTCGGACGAGAACAAATTGTTAATAAGAATACCTAATTCAATTAAAAACATAATAAACGCAGCTATTGCTAATCATTCAGATTTTTTTTATTTTAATGAGCAAAAAATGCAGATAAACGATTTTTGCGTTGTTGTATGAAAACATTACATGAATTACCTGAAGATACTTTGATAGAGTACCTCAAACTTTTTGATTATCCCTCATTGGGTTATTCCTGGCAATTTGTTCTGGGCTGCCATGATTATGAAGATCCAATATATTGGCAGGTAATTTCTGACAGCTTATGCCTTTTTAAATACCGAAAAAATAAATTGTATTTATTTCTTTGCCCTTTAAATGACAGTCATGAAAAAATTATCAATGCAATAGTGTATTGTTTTGATGAATTAAAAATAAAAGGATGTGAATCATTTCCCATAGAATATCTTGAATTCTTACCAAGTTACTACAGAATCGGCTTTAACGTTGCCGAAAGACATATACCGATGCGCGAGTTTTATGAATTAAAAGGAAGAAAATTTAATACGCGAAGACAGGATATTACAGCATGTCAACGTAAATACGATATTAAGATTTCAACATACACTGCGGTTGATTATGAAGGCTGTCAAGCAGTTTATAATAAATGGGTTAAAGAATTTCAATTGCGAAATCCCAATATTCCTGTGTTGTATAAAAATTTGGAAAATGAAATGTTTTGCAAAGATAGAGGGCAAAACATTTATGTCGCCAAAATCAGCAATACCATTGTAGGTTATATTGTTGGGGTTAATGTAACTGAAAATTTATATGGTGCTGTGCTCATTAAATATGATAACCAATACAGGGGGTTGTATGCATATTTGCTTAAAGCTTTATCCGGATTTAATTTGCATAAAACTGAAATAACTCTCGGTTCGGAAATACGAAACAATAAAGTTGATAAGAAAAAAAATATTTTTACTGCAAGCAAAATTCTCGAAATGGGGCTGCTCTACAAATCAGGAATAATTTAAACCATGTACATAAAAATAGCCATTCGAAATCTTTTAAGAAATGAAAAGCGTTTAATATTAAATTTATTGCTGATTGCGGCCTCTTCATTTTTTTTCATTTATGCGGCAAGCAAGATTGACGGCATTTTATCCGCTATTGAACAGAGTGGTATTGATACGCTCACCGGCCATATAACAATTTCTCCTAATGCTTCCGCGCGAAGCTATTTCAATGCCGCGACAAGCCGTAAAATGAGCATTATTTCTGGAGCGGATATTGCTTCCATAAAAAAAATGCTTGCTGAAAGTGTTTTTATTGAGGCTTTTAGCGAGCGTATCCGTTTTTTCTCGCTTCTTGGCGGCGAAGAAATTTCAATCCCGATTCTATTTGCAGGCGTGGAAGCGCACCAAGAAAAGAATGTCTGCCCAGACATTAAGCTGCAATTAGCCAATTATATGAAAGCCCCCGATAATATTCTCTTGTCAAAAAAAGCGGCATCAAGCCTCGCGCTATCATTTGCCGACCCAATTGTATTGTTTGCAGAGACACCTGATGCAGGATTTAACGCAGCGGAATTTCGGCTTGGAGGGTATCTTGCGCCCCGGGTTATGATGGATGAGTTTATTGAAAAAATTGCGATAGTTGATATTAACGCGGTACGCAAGCTGCTGTATATTGATGGAGGCGCTTCCGAAATTGCTATTCGTCTTAAAACTCGCGAAGTAAAGCATTTATCGAAATATATTGGATTAATACGGCAGAAAATTGAAGCCGAAAATATTTCAGGCCTTGATGTGCGCGGTTATCAAAAATCACTTCCGGAATTGGATAATATGAAAATTCTTGTTAAGGCTATGGGTACTGTGCAGGTTTTTATTATTTTTTTAATAATGATTATTATAATACTCATTTCACTGTCATTTGAACTTAACGAGCGATTGTATGAAATCGGCGCTATGTCCTCAATTGGATTTACTCCGCCGATGCTGGTAAAAATATTCCTATTAGAAGTTTTTATTAAAATCACCGCTGGTTTTTTAGCGGGATGCTTAATCGCAATATTATATATTACTATTGTCAGAGCAAACGGAGGAATAGTTGCTCCTAACCAATTCGCCCAGTACGGCAGCGGCGGAAAGATAATGATGCCGGTATTGGTTTTTTTTAAATTTTTATTAACATATTTAACGGTGATTTTTATTTCTCTAATAGTTTTATATTTTCCATGCCGAAACATTGCCCGAAAAAATGTTATTGATTTGCTCAGGACACAAAAATGAATCTTGTTTATTTATGTAAATTAGGCTGGCGAAATATTTTTCGAAATCAAATCAATACACGCTTAATGGGGGCATTGGTTATTTTTTCCACATTTATAATAGTTTTTTTTGCCAGTTTTATCAGCGGCATAAACAGCAATTTTACAACTAATTTAAAAAATATTGTGTGCGGTGATTTTTATATTGCTGCGCGACCCCGAAACGGCGAAGCAAAAAATATTTTTGAGCGTTCGTATGCTATTTTTACCTTTACGCCGCAGCTTCACACATCGCTGCAAAACGATCAATCCATAGTTGCCATTAATCCCAGAATTCAGATTGCCGTAAAAGCATTTACCGGTTCTGAAACTATTGCCCTAAATATATTCGCTTTTGATTTAGACCAAGAATCTGCCGGTAAAAATAATATTATTTGTCTTGCGGGCAGTCTTCCGCAAGCAAATTCCAGAGAAATTTTAATCCCTTTCGAAATTGCCGAAAAGTATCAAATTAGTTCAGGCCAAACAATAACTATTATTGGTAAAACCTATGCCCGCCAATGGAATTCAATAGACATTAATGTATGCGGTATTTATAAATCCAAATCGCTTTCTTCCTGGCTTGATAAATACGCAATAATGCCGCTTGCAGACGCCAAAAGTTTCTTGCAAAATGAATTTGCCGTTTCACAGATTAATCTGCAAACCATAAATGATGATTCTCAAATAAAATTATTTTCCCAACTGCAGCAAAATGTTTTGCGTGATGAACGGATAGATCTGCAGCTTAATTCATGGAGAGAAGGTTCGGAGTATTTTGCCATGCTTTCCGCCGGTTTAAATATTGTTTTTTACACCTTAACAACCATCATCATGCTGATGGTTTTGTGCGGAGTGGTTATAGTTACAATGTCGGCAGTCGTAGAAAGACGTAACGAAATAGAAACGCTATTATCGCTTGGTTTTCTAAAAAAACACATAATCGCGATATTTTTTACGGAACATTTAATGCTAAATATTATTATGTCCGTGATTGGAACCGCGCTGGCGGTAATTATTATCGGAATTCTCAAGCTTACCGGTATACCGATTTATAACGAGGCGCTGGCCGGTATGCTGGGCGCCGGTTTTTTTTATCCGGTATTTAGAATAGATTCAATATTTTTGGGGATTTTATGCGCGATTAGCGCAAGCATAATCGGCACCGGAGCCGCATTAGTTCGATTTGTTAATAATAAATAAGGCAGCTTAATATGAAACTGGAATTAAAAGACATACACAAGATGTATAAACTGGGAAACACCGAAATTCACGCTTTAAATGGCATTGAACTCTCCATTCAAAGCAACGATTTTATTACAATTGCAGGACCTTCGGGAAGCGGTAAATCAACCTTGCTCAATTTAATCGGGTGCCTTGATATTCCCAGCAGGGGAGATGTTATTTTAGATGACGAGAAAAT
>DNNS01000574.1 GCA_003497555.1 Spirochaetia bacterium | reverse complement strand
ATACTGTAAACAGACGGAACAAAAATTCCTGATCTGTAACAGGAGTAATTATGAGCGTTGTACATAAAAAATCATTTTCTGATCCGAAACTGGCATGGTTTAAAAAAGCGCGTTTTGGATTGTTTATTCATTTCGGCCTGTACAGCCGGCTGGGCAGGGGCGAGTGGGTGCAGTATAAAGAAAACATTCATCCGGATGATTACGCCAAGCTCGCGCTTGCTTTTAATCCGCATAATTTCAGGGCTGAAGACTGGGTGTCGCTTGCGGAAGAATCCGGATGCCGCTATATCGCTTTTACCGCCAAACATCACGACGGTTTCTGTCTTTTCGATTCGGATTTAACCGATTATAAAATTACCAATACTCCTTTTAAACGCGATCTTACAGCAGAGCTTGTCAGCGCCTGTCATAAAAAAAATATGCCGATAATACTTTATTATTCCCAGCCTGACTGGCATCATCCCAATTTCGTACATCTTCCGGGCCTGTTTAAGGATATTGATGTTCCGCCGGCAGGTTTCAGGCCCGACTGGAATTCCTATCTTTCCTATTACCATGGACAGGTGGAAGAACTCTGCACCAGGTACGGCCGTATTGATGGCATCTGGTTTGACGGAGCTCAGAAAGGAGAAAAAAATTGGCAGGGGAAAAAAATCTACAATTTAATAAAAAAACACCAGCCTCATGCAGCGGTAAATGAGCGCGCCGGATACGGAGATTTTTTTACCCCGGAGCGTTTTATGCCCGGGGATTTGCCCGGTTATCTGTTTGAAGCCTGCGAATCCATCAGTAAAATTCACTGGGGCTATTACCGCCAGTCTCCCCAGTACAGCGTACAGCATCTGCTTTCAACCTTTATCCGCATCATGGCCAAAGGCGGAAATTTTCTGCTTAATACCGGGCCCGGCCCTGACGGCGTTATTCCGCAATACCAGGCAGAGCGTCTGCGCCTGATTGGAAAATGGATGCATGAAAACCATGAAGCCGTTTATGCAAGCGAAAGTATCGGAAATAGCGGAATACAATATCCGCTTATGAAAAAAGAAAATTCTCTTTTCGTGTTTCTGCCTGCCTGGCCGGATACCGATTCCATTACTCTGGAAAATATTCCCGCAGCTGAAAAAGCCGCTCTGCTGCCGGAAACTCCCCTTGTTTCGGCAATGTCCGGTAAAAATCTGATTATAAGCGGTTTACCGCCGCTTGCACCTTCCTCTTTTCCTCAAATCATCAGAATTGATTTTAAAAAATTTCCCGTAATTAAAGCAGCGGGGAAAAAAGAAAAACTGCCTTGTATTACCTTAGAAAACAAATGCCTGCTGCCGGCAGAACTGGGTGAAAGACACGGACTGGGTTTTAAAGGTAAAAAGGCGGATTTATTTAAAAGCTCCCGGCTTGACTATAAAAAGGAAGGCGAGGAATTTTCATGTGAATTCACTGACCCGGAACAAAAAATCAACTGGCTGCTGTTTGTAAAAAAAGCCGGCAGGTATCGTGTCGGGGTTCTGCTTTCCTCTTCCGGGCAGACTGCCGGAACAACCTTTCTGGTAAAGGCCGGAAAAAAGCAGCTTGAGTTTAAATCCAGCGAAACATATTCTGTAAAAATTCCTGCGGGTTCCAGGGTAATATATAACTGCGGACAGCAGATAATGGCTGATAAAAATTACCGCTGGCAGCAGGCTGGTTTGCTTGAACTGCCTCAGGGAAATGTCAGGCTGAGTTTTAGCGTAAAGGAATATGTTTTTGGCTGCCAGTCGGGAAAAATCAAGGCAATAATGCTTTCGAGAAAGAAATAACTCATGCCGGCTGCCCCTATGAACCCTTCCGGTTTATAGGGTTCCCGCTTGTATTGGAGTTGCGGTTTATCAGTGTTCCGGGCACGGCATCGCAATAATTTTCACGCTTCGGAAAATCTGCGGTGCGCAGCAGATAAACGGTTGTGTGGAGTTACTTGGCGTTATTTATTTTCAAAATTTTTAATCAACTCTTTCACTGATTTTAGTTTAATAAAATCACATGGCATAAATACATTACATTTCGCTTTTTTATAATCTTTTAAATTACGAGTTATTATTGTGCCAATTTGATTATTTAATGCCATAAAATATTCAATACCATCTTCAAAATCTGCAAATTGGGAATTAATAGATTCTCCGATTTCTTTGTCCGTAAAGGGAAGAATAATAAAAATCCGCTCATTCCTCCCAGTCTTTGCTGATAGAGTACTTTTCGCCGCCGGGCATGGTATATCCGTGCGTACGGCCCTGCTGGAATTCGAGTTTCTTCGGCGCGGTAATATTATTGTAGAGAACTGCCTCGGTTGACGGCGGACACGTGTAATCGCCCAGTCCGGCATAAATGTATGTTGTACATTTGATGCGTTTGGCGTGATTGGCTGCATCATAATAACCGAGCGCATCGGTCCATTTCATGAACCAGCCGCTGAGCCGGCCGAGGTTGCGCCCGCCGAGATCACAGCACCAGGGAATGCTGGCTTCACAGCGGGTGACATCCTGGTCGAGACCCGCAGCCGCCAGGCACTGCATCCCGCCCTGACTGCCGCCGCTGACGATGAGTGTTTTTCCGTCCCACTCGGGCTGTGATTTGATAAACTCCAGCGCGCGCATGACGCGAAAAAACATCCCGTTGAAATATGCGGTTTCAGGGTCATTGTTCTCTTCATCGTTCCAGGCATATCCCTTAAGCGTTGTTTGCGAAAGTTCCTTATAGTAATCAGCATGCAGACCGTTGCTGATACCATGTGCATTGATTTCGAGTGCAATCGCAGTCACGGCGGCCCAGGTAGGTTTGTTGGCGCTTCGTACGCCGTAGCCTTGAAAGCTCACACGCGCGGGAAGCGATTTCGGTGCAGTGTTCTTTGGCCTGCAGTAATATCCGGATACAGGCATTTTTCCAGCGCAATCCACTTTTACGTCGAAGACAAGTACATCGGGCTTATCTGAATCAACCGGCACCATATCAGTACGCAGCGGTACCGCTGCGAGTTTCGCCTTCTGCTTCGCCCAGAACACATCGAAATCCTTAGGTTCCGGCCATCCTTCGATCTTGTCAAGCGCGACACCGGCGCCACCGTCGAATTTCGGCATCGGCTTGCTGCCATTCATCAGCTGATTGCCGTTCTNNTGAACAAACCCGGGCTGTTCTATTGATGTCGTTATAGTGAGCGGTTCATCGGCGGATGAAACAGAAGTTCCGTTATCGGTCTTGCCGTCATCACCGCGCCTTGTCCATACGAGATTCTTTCCCGCTACCGGTTTACCGTCCTCAAGGAGCTGCACAGTAAAAACCATTTTTTCACCAGATTCATACGTCATCGGATTTTTATCTGTAGAACCCATGAAAGTAAATGTACCGGCCAAAGAGGCACTGCAGGCAAGTACGATGATAACTGCCATACTGTCGGCATGTGGGAAAAATGATTGTTTCATAGAAACTCCTTAATGATGCGGGGAATTATTGATATTTTTTTCAGAATTTTTAAGTATATCCGCAATTTTCATTTTATTTCATAAATTTAAAATTCTGAATTTCTGTAGGGGTTTTACCAAAAGTCTGTTTAATCAATTTGGCAAAATAGCGGGTATCGTATATTTTATACTTATAAGCTATTTCTTTTATTGAAATGCCTGGATTAAATACCAGATCTGCATAAATATAATACAACCTGTTTTCCTGAATAAACTGTTTTGGAGTAGTCCCGAGAAAATCATTAAAAATACGGGATAAATGACGTTCGGTTATTCCTAACTGCCTGGCTATACTGTTGATTTTAACTTCCGAACAGATATTTTTCATTAGTAAATTCATTGCCCGGACCAGATATTTATTCCCGAGTATTTCCAGTGTCGGTGTCCACCCGGCATGACTATCCAGGATACGCAACAGCATTACGGTAAAAACTTGAACATAATATTCGGTAACCATACTCCAGGCTGTGTGTTTTTTTGTAATTTCGCTGAAAATATCGCTAATAATTTCCAAAACTTTTTTTGCCGCATCCTGAGCCTGATCGGCAAAAAATGGCATTTTCCCGGAGAGAGTTTTGGTGTCAGGGCTGCTGCTCCCTTGATATTTTATCAATAAAGCTACGCCTAATAATTCTGTTTCTGTTTCTACAAAAAACGAATGCGGCACATATGGAGGAATAACGAAAATGTCTCCGTTTTTACAGCAATGGGATATATTCGCCACTTTATAGTTAATTTCTCCGCTCTGGACAATAATAATTTCATGGTGCGGATGGGAATGCACGGGTCTTTCAGAATATTTTAATCTACTGCAAAGTTTTAATTCGATAAAAAAAATATATCTGTCAGCTTGATGCGTTGAAATAGGGAAATTAACCGCTTCATGTAAAAATTTATTAAAAATTTCAGCTTTTTTCATTTTACCTCCCTGGAAAATTTATTTATAAGAG
>DNNS01000744.1 GCA_003497555.1 Spirochaetia bacterium | reverse complement strand
GTTTTTCATGTATCAGCCCGTTCCCTAGCCTGCCAATCTCTTTCAATTTTCGGAGATCATTCCGATGTAATGTCAGCCCGCAATACCGGATGGGCCATGATGGCTGCAGCCTCCATTCAGGAAACACAGGACCTGGCTATTGTTGCTCATCTTGCCACCTTAAAAAGCTGTATTCCTTTCCTTAATTTTTTTGATGGATTCCGTACTTCGCATGAAATTTTAAATATTGATCTTATGGATTATGAAACCATGAAAGGTTTTCTTGAACCGCAATATATCGAGCAATTCCGCAAAAGAGCGCTAAACAGTGAACACCCGGCAGTAAAAGTCGCCCAGCAAAGTCCTGATGTTTATTTCCAGGGGCGCGAAGTATCCAATCAGTATTATCTTAAAATACCGGAAATCGTAAAAGAATATCTGAAAAAAGTTGCGAAGATCACCGGGCGCACCTATAATCTCTTTGATTATATCGGCTCACCTGATGCAGATAAAGTTATAATTGCCATGGGATCCGCCTGTGAAACTATTGAAGAAACAATTAATTATCTTGTTAAAAAAGGGCAGAAAGTCGGCGCTGTTAAAGTGCGTCTTTACCGGCCGTTCAGTGTTGAAGATTTTATCAATGTTATTCCCAAAAGCGTTAAAAAAATTGCCGTGCTTGACCGCACCAAAGAACCCGGCTCCATCGGAGAACCGCTTTATCTTGATACCCTGGCTGCCCTTCAGGGCAGAAATATATCCATAGTCGGAGGCCGCTACGGGCTTTCCTCCAAAGAATTCACTCCCACCATGGTAAAAGCGGTTTACGATCATCTTGACGGCAAAAATTCGCATAATTTTACAGTAGGTATTGAAGACGATGTAACCCATCTGTCTCTTAAACTCGGAGAAAAAATCGATGCGGAACAAGAAGGAATTGTCTGCTGTAAATTCTGGGGTTACGGATCAGACGGCACTGTTGGCGCCAATAAAAACTCCATAAAAATTATNNGGCGACCATACCGACATGTATATACAGGCCTATTTTGTTTATGATTCCAAAAAATCCGGGGGAGTTACGGTTTCACACCTGCGTTTCGGGAAAAAACCCATTCAGTCCGAATATCTGGTGGAAAAAGCCGGTTTTATTGCCCTGCATAAATTCAGTTATATCGGAAGATACGATATTCTTGAAAACATTGTGGAAGGAGGAACCTTCTTAATCAACAGTGTATACGGCAAAGAAGAAGTTTTTAATTATCTTACTGAAGACATGCAGAAGACCATTATCAGCAAAAAAATAAAAGTATATACCATAAATGCCGATAAAATTGCCGAAGAATTGGGCCTCGCTGCCCTGACTTCTAGCATTATGCAGGTAGCATTTTTCAAACTGGCTAATGTAATTCCGGTTGACGATGCTATGGGTTATATTAAAAAAGCTATTGAAAAAACTTTCGGGAAAAAAGGCGAAAAAATTGTAAAAATGAATCTGGATGCTGTTGACCGGGCACTGGCTAATCTTCATGAAGTAATAGTACCGGCCAAAGCCGAAAAATGCGCTCCCCTGCCCCGTCTTACTCCTGATAATTCTGATGATTTTACCAGAAAAATCATTGACACTGTTATGCATTTTAAAGGCGATACAATTCCCGTATCTNNGATCCCCGTATCCGCCATGCCGCATGACGGCGTTATACCCACCGGTACAACCAGACTTGAAAAACGCGGTGTTGCGCTCAATGTACCCGCCTGGAAACATGAAAACTGCATACAATGTAATTTCTGCTCTCTGGTCTGTCCGCATGCCGCCATCAGGGTCAAGCAGATAGCTCCTGCCGATTTAGTCAAAGCTCCGGAAGGTTTTACAGTTCTTGATTCCAACACTAAAAACGATCGTAAGCTTAAATTCCGCGTACAGGTTTATTGTGAAGACTGCGTCGGCTGCGGAAGCTGTGTAAATGTCTGCCCCGGGAAAAAAGGGGAAAAAGCCCTGATCATGACCCCGCTGGCAGATGTACGTAATACCGGAGAAACCCGGCGCGCTGTTTTCTTTGACGAACTTCCCAACAATGTAACAGACGGCACAGATGCCAAAACCGTAAAAGGCAGCCAGTTTCTCATGCCTTATTTTGAATTCAGCGGAGCCTGCGCAGGCTGCGGAGAAACTCCCTATGTAAAATTGATTACCCAGTTGTTCGGCGACCGTATGATTGTTGCCAATGCTACCGGCTGCTCTTCCATTTACGGCGGAACTTTCCCTACTATACCTTACTGCAAGGATAAACGCGGCTGGGGCCCGGCCTGGGGAAATTCCCTTTTTGAAGATAATGCCGAATACGGTTACGGCATGCGCCTGGCTGTAAATCAAAACCGGGTGCAGCTTAAAACCTGCCTGCAGAAATTTTCCGGACAAAGCGGAATTTATTCCGAATTAACATCCTGTATAAATTATGCGCTTGTTAATTTCGATGCCATTGATGAACCTGCCAAAAACAATGCGGTAAAACTAAAACAACTGATGCCTGAACAGATTCAAAAACTCTCCGGAGAAAGCAGGGATCTGGCTTTAAAAATTTATGAACTCGCCGACTTTCTTATACAAAAAAGCGTATGGTGTTTCGGCGGCGACGGCTGGGCCTATGATATCGGCTACGGAGGCCTTGATCATGTAATAGCCAGCGGTGAAAATATTAATATTCTGGTGCTCGATACCGAAGTATACTCCAATACCGGCGGTCAGGCTTCCAAAGCCACGCCGATTGCAGCGCGAGCCAAATTTGCCGAAGCCGGAAAGGAAATCCGCAAAAAAGATTTGGGACTTATGGCCATGAGTTACGGTTATGTATATGTGGCAACCTGTTCCATGGGAGCCAATAAAAATCAGCTGGTCAAAGCCCTGATGGAAGCTGAAAGCTATAACGGGCCGTCACTGGTTATCTGCTATGCCCCGTGTATCGCGCACGGAATAAATATGAGTTCCCCGCAGGAAAACATGGCACGCGCCGTGGAATCCGGACACTGGCCGCTTTACCGCTATAACCCGCTCCTGGCCAAAGACAGTAAAAACCCCCTTACTTTCGACAGCAAGGAGATTTCTTTAGCTTATGAAGAATACATAATGAAAGAAACCAGATTCAAATCGTTGAAATCGCTTTTTCCGGAAAAGGCAGATGCCTTGTATAAAAAAGCCGAAGATGAAGACAAGGCGCATTTTGAATATATCAGAAAGCTTTCTCAAATTCAGTAAAAAAACCAGCCGGGCAGGTTCCTGCAGCCCGGCTTTATTTTTTTCAGGCAAACTGGCTTTACTGCTATTTTTATCGATTTTTTTTTGTAAAGACCTGCAGGCATATCAGCGAAAAATTGCCAAATCACCTGCGCCTGATAAAATATCCGATCAGGAGGACAGGCAGCAGGAACATCCTGATACCGCACAAATTATTGAAGAAATTTACCGCTGTTATGTTTACATCATCCGCTGTGCGGATTTTTTCTGTACTTTAAACGGGGTATCGGAACAATCAGATCTTATAATAAAACTTTATGAACGCCTG
>DNNS01000595.1:4787-9521 GCA_003497555.1 Spirochaetia bacterium | reverse complement strand
CATACATGTATTTTTTACCAGAGGCAATATCCCATGTTATGGCGATATGATGCCATTCGCCGGCGCCCCATTCATTTAGAGCCTGAGTTTTAGTATAATGCCACTTAAACCCTGATTGCGGTATTGTTTTACCGGTCATAAAAAGTAGGCGCTCATTTTTCGGCTCAAAATTCAATTTAATATGTTCCGTAGGCGAAGCAATAGTGAATGTCTCTTTTGCTGTCTTTAAATCGCTATTACAGCAGATCCACATGCTGATACTTCCTCTATCCGGTTCCAAGTTTTTGCGGGCAGTAATATCCAGTGTAATTCGATCAAGTTGTATCGCCTTACCGGATTTGCCAGCCACGAACTGCGGAGCACTACAAGTAACGGTTGCATCACCGGTTGCGTATGCCGGTTCATACCCGCGGTCAAACGACATATAAAGTTTAAGGCCGCTATTAAGCTTTGCGGAATTAGCTACAGATAATGATAATGAAGCAAAAACAAAATAAAGCAATGTTGCGGTATAAATACCAAAACGCTGCATTCTGCCGCCGGGCTTTCTTTTTGAAAAACAGGTCTGCTCGTTATTATTTTTAGGCAAGCCGCAATTTTCGCCGATTGCAAATGTATTATTAGTCTGTTTAAAGAATTGTTCTAAATTCATAAAATCTCCTTAACTGTTATGACCATTATAAGTATATATCGCGGTTCTGGGCAACATAAAATCCAATACAGAAGATTCATCAAATCAAATATCAGCGGGAGCGATTTTTTTTCTTGGGTACGTGTCTATATTTATTCTACAAAAAATACTTGATAACATAGTGCATGCTCTTTTTTTTTACTTCCCGTGAGAATTTATTTCTGTTACTATATTAGAAATTGTAATCCACTCAGATTTTACAATTTNNTTCGTGTTATTTTTTTAAAATTTTAATTATTATTTTAAAATCTGAGTAAGTACGAAATTATTTTGCTTACCCAAGAAATTCGCACCCAATATCAGCGCGGGTGCCGGCGATACGCTGTTGGCGTACATCCGACTGTGCCGGAAAATTTACGGTAAAAATTCTGCAGATGCTGGAACCCCGATTCAAATGCGATCTCGCTTACTGTCTTTCTTGTATCGCGCAGCAGGGAGCAGGCCTGATCAATACGCAGGGTGTTTAGGTATTCTGTAAAAGGACGTCCAAAAGTATGGGAAAATTTAATGAGAAAATATTCATGCGCATAACCGCAGCAGGCAGATATAGACCGGGAAAGGCGCGGTTCACTTAACCTGCGGTAAATATGTGCATTAACAATTTCCCTGAAGTCTTCGTTTTCAACTGCTGTTTTATTAAATGAACTGCCCAGAGATGTCTGACGGACAAGAATATCCGGGCGGTAGCGGATGATATCAGTACTGATACGTAGACCGTTCAAAATATCAAAAAGCTGACGAGCTGCCAGCCGCCCCAGCAATTGAAAATCGACACGCGCTGTTGTTACTCTAGGTAAAATGCCGCCCGGATAATCGCGATTATCAAAACCTGTAACAGCGATGTCCTGCGGAACACGCATTCCCTTTTGCAATGCCCGGGAAAGCAAAGCGTAAGCCTGACCGTCATTCGCGCAAACTACAGCTTCGGGTAGATCACGTCGGCTTAAAAAATCATCCGCGCATTTACCATAATCTTTCCAGGCGGCCGGCGGCAGATTATACCGGCTGTTTGTTCCGTATCCATAAACCCATCCGGGCTTGCATTCCAGATCTTGGTTTTTTTTGATTGATTGAATAAATGCTTCATACCGTTCATGCGCCCAGGGAAGATTTACTAAATTTAAAAACCCGATCCGCCGAAACCCTTCGGAGTACAGATGACCGACGATGCGATTTACAGCGTTTACAGAATCAATTAAAACCATATTGCACGGCTTTCGGCGCGGTGTCAGCAACCATACTGACGGTATTTTGGCAGCCAGCTGTTCCAACGCAGAGCAGGGATCCCTAATAGCCCAGAAAATATAGCCGTCATAGTTATCTGTACCCCGCGTTTTTAGCCTGAACTGCCTGCACCCGCCGAAAATACAGCAGGGAATTGCATGTGACTCGCATTCTTCCACAACACCTGATATTATTTTGAGCTGATAGGGGGATAGAATGATCGGAAAATCCGTAATACAGGCAAAACGCATGATAAAATAGTATCATATTTGGTGATAGAAAACCATTATCACACGGCACTTACAAAATACAGCTTTAAAAAAATGAAAAGCGGGAATTTATCTTTTCCCGTTCCTGCTCATTGTATTTTGTATACCACAAAGCCGAGATCTTGCCCTTCNNATTTTGTCCGCTTTGTCAAAGACAGTGCGGACAAAATTATTGCTCTACGGGTTATAATCAATCTGCGTATCAATATTGCTGCGCAAGCTCATGCTATCGCACTGTCTATCGTTGAGCCAGACACTGGAGCCGGAATATTGTCACGTCAAGCGTTTTTGTATTGTCTCAGGTCGCACAAATCCGCGGGGCAAGACAGTAATCTGCTGCTTTGCGCTCAAATAAAACCTATAAGGCCCAGTGTGCAGATTCGGAATACTTCGGCATTTTTATAAAAGTACCTTTGTTTGTCGCGATGCAGTTAATGAGGGTTTACGTTGAGCAGGGTACTGTGTGTGGTTTAATAAGTACACGCATATCATGATCAGCAATAAACATCGCGTTCGCCGTTTTTAACTCTTTGTAAAAGTTTCATACTCCGCTCCAGGGACCGGCCGGTCAGTCCGGATAAAGTTTTTGCCACAAGTGTTTCGCCTTTCAGTCTGGTTTCGGGCGATGCAAAATCAAGCAGATATTCCATGAAAGTGGAAAGGCCGTTTGGCGTACAGTGAGTTCGTATTTCTCCCGGTTTTGCCAAATCCATAAAATCAGCTCCCACTCTGCCCAGCCTGTAGCAGCCGGTACAGAATGACGGAAGATAACCCAGCAGGACAATATCACGGATAACTTCATCAAGCAGACGGTGATCTCCCAAAGAGAACTGTTCGGCTCCGGCTTCTGCAGAATTGGCATACCCGCCGGGATTGGTCCTGCTGCCCGCGGAAATCTGGGAAACTCCCATGGCAAAAGTTTCTCTGCGCAGTCTGGCGGTTTCACGGGTTGACATGATAATACCCGTATAGGGAACTGCCAGCCGCAAGATTGCCACGATCCGGCAAAAGTCATGATCGCTTACCGGATACGGCGGACTGACTGACAGATCGGAACCGGCAGCAGGTTCGAGACGGGGCACGCTTATGGTATGCGGCCCGATGCCGAATTTATTTTCCAAGTATTTGATATGGGCAAGCAGCGCAAGAATTTCATATTTCCAGTTGTATAGGCCGAAGAGAACTCCGATACCTGCATCGCTGATACCGGCCTGAAATGCCCGGTCAAGAGCGCTGATGCGCCAGTGAAAATCAGCTTTTTTTCCGGCAGTATGCACGGCCGAATAAGTCTGCCGGTGATAAGTTTCCTGAAACAGCTGATAGGTGCCGATTTTGGCGAGTTTCAGTTCTTTAAATTCATCAATACCGAGGGGTGCGATATTGACATTTATCCGGCGGATTTCACCGCTTTTATCGGTTTTTACCCGGTAAATTGTATCAAGGGAATCAAGAATATACCGGAATCCCTGATCAGGATATGATTCGCCCGCTACCAGCAATACGCGTTTATGTCCCTGGGATGTAAGTATTTTGATTTCCTCGGAAATTTCTTTTTGCGACAGAGCCCGCCTTTTTACTGTGTGGTTTTTTACCCGGAAAGCGCAGTAAGAACATTCATTGGCGCATAAATTGGATACATAAAGCGGAGCAAATATTACCAGCCGGTTGCCGTAAATAGTTTCTTTTACCTGACGCGCCAGAGCGAATAATTCCTCGTTGAGTTCCTGATCGGCGTTGTTCATTAACACAACCGCATCGCTCTCATTTAAACCTTTCAATTCCGCAGCTTTTTTCAGTACGATGCGGAATTGTTCTTTGGAAGACGGTGTATTAATGTTTTCAGTATTCAGTTTATCCAGAAACATTGAAGCCTCTTTTGTTTTTAATGAAAATTTTCAGCAAGATAAAACTTTTAAATAAAATAATAGTATATGCTCAGATTTTAAATTTAAAAAAATAGTAAGGAAAAATACAAATACCCGCAAAGCAGCAAACGCACAAGCAAGCCACGCTGCGGCCTAAAGTACTGAACATCGGATTCTCTGCGCAACGGATTTTTTACCGGCTTATATGCGGAATCCGATTGACTTTTTTTATACTGGTTTTTCCTGCAGCAATAAATAAAAATGGTTATGGCTTTTTACCGTTTGCTTTACTGCATACCGCCTGTTCAGCCATATAAAAAACCAGCCGAAAATAGTAATCTTCAAATACCGGTGCGCTGTAATTATTTTTCAGATCTGTCATGGTAATGCCGGCTGAAGCATTGGTGAAATATAAATTTAAATTTGTAATTTCCGCTTCATTAATCTTGTATTCATCGCCGTTTTTAAAAATAATTTTTTTAATGGCAATAGCCGGATTATGCGCTGCATTGCTTAGTATCAGATATTCAACAGTCATATCAGGTGTTTTTAAAACGGCTTCGGTTACTTCTGCCTGAACCGGTAAAGCCGGCAGAATAACGGCAAGCAGAATTGAAATGATGATGTTTTTCATAATTTATCTCCCTGGAAAATACCGTTTTAAAACGGTAAATTCGCTTAAAAA
>DNNS01000595.1:0-4763 GCA_003497555.1 Spirochaetia bacterium | reverse complement strand
GGTGTCCCTCCGGACATGACGACTCCCTGGTAAAACAACCGTTTGCAGATACTCTGTCTGCGGAGTTCCCGGCATCAAAAATCCGATATAAATTATAGCATAAATTGGAAATAAAATGCAGGGATTTTTACGTTAAAAAAATCACGGTTTTCCGCTTTTTATTTTTTTGTAAGTGCGAATTTGTGAGGTTTTCATCCTCTATAAAATTTTGCAGGACAATAGTAAAATGTCTTTTAGAAATCATTGGCAAATGGATAATTATGAAAAATCCTCTTACAGCGCTTATTACCGGCTCAGGACACAGACTGGGCAGCAGCATGGCCTTGTTTTTGTCTGAGCAGGGTTATAATCTTGTAATACATTATAATACATCCAAAAAAGAAGCCGAGAATCTTGCGCATATAATCGAAAAAAACGGAAGGCATGCGTATTGTATTAAAGTTGATCTGGCCAAAACACCTGAAAAGTTAATACCCCTTGCCCGGCGGACTGTCGGAAATATAGATTTACTGGTAAACAACGCATCGATTTTCCCGGAAGGAAGTATAAAAAGTTTTTCTGCAACCGAAATCATAAATGTACTTAAAATTAATTCCCTGGCGCCTTTACTGTTAGGACAAACCTATGTCAAATCGCAGGTGCAGGGAAATATCATTAATATTACTGACGGAAATGCCTGCAATTTCAACGAGCGTTATCAAATCTATCGTATATCAAAAATATTGCTTGAGACTATTACAATAGAACAGGCCTGTCTTTATGCGCCGCATTTCCGGGTTAATGCCATAGCGCCCGGAATAATTATTCCGGCTGTTGGAGAAAAACAAACAGAAACATTGCTGCTGAAAACACCTCTGCAAAAAAAGGGAAGCATGGCTGATATAAATTCTGCATTATGGTATTTAATTAATTCAGATTATGTAACAGGCCAGATTATGTATATTGACGGCGGCCTGCATATGGGAAAAGTTTAATATCCTAAAATTTTTTTACAGTATTTTACCACACTGGTTTCGCTGAGATACCCGAGTTTTATCACGGCATCAGCTATGGAAACACCGTTTTTTTTATGATAGGCAAGAGCTGAATTATATTGCTCTTCAGTAATAAGACCTTTAGAGATAAATTCTTTCATAACAACTCCCTGGAAAATTTATTTGTAAGAGACAACACCAGCTTATAATGCTGTTTTCTGTTCGCAAGGCGGNNATTTTCATTGTTTCGGGTGTCCTGTCACTTATAAGTGACAGGACAAAAAGGCACCAAGTTTTAAATTATCAACGTGTCATCGCTTGCCTGTGTTTAACGTACGCGGATGAACAACCCACTCAATTTTTTAAAATTTCGATAATTAAAAACCATATATGAATTTCCGTATTATTCATTTTATTGTCGGTATTTCCAGGAATTTTTAAATTATTTTTAGTAAAGTTACGGCGTAACAGTATTGTCAGGGGCGCAGATATTTATCCAGAGTGCCCTTGACATTTATAGTACCCCAGCCGCCGATTTTAAACAGGGCAATTTCCACACGCAGGGGTATATTATAAAGTTCCGGAGCGCAGTAAATTTCAAGACCCAGTTTTTCATTACGGTTTTTCTGGACACAAAGGACCGTTGACATTTTTTTTTTATCTGCCCCGCCAGGCCTTTGATATACAAATGAAAAATTCCTTCCCGGCGAGGCAAGAAAGGCAATGTCATAATTTTCTCCGGGATTCTGATTGACAAAACTGAAATTAAATTCTGCAGTTTTGGAAAACTCTACAGAACGTATGGCGTAGATTACGGATAAAAGTTCCACGGCATTTTCCCTTAGCCTGGCTTTTTTCCCATGCAGATTTCGCTTGTCAAATATCATATATTCCATGTTTTCCCAGTCGAATTCCAGGCGTACCTCATCACGCCAGCTGCCTTCCTGAATTCTGCGTTTGGCTAAAAGAGGCCGGTAATTTTCCATATCAAGCCAGGTTTCAAAAACATCATCCAGAATATAAATATGAGAAATTATTCCCAGAGAATAAGTACGGGAATGAATATGCCAGGCGCGTCTGCCTTTTATTTCGCTGCTGTCGAGAATTACGGTTTCCTGCCTGCCTACTTTGATTCCGAACACGCTGATATCATAAAACAGCGCTTCGCCTTTAACCAGCGCTGCCCGATTTTCTCCGGTACACAAAGCTGCAGTCATGATTGAAAAAAAGAGCGATTTATAATACATATATGAACCTGCAGAGAGTATTGATATTAAAACATATAAATCAAGACAAAGCAATCTTATTAAAAAACATAGCAACGAGAGCGCAACAGAATGAAAAAAATAATTTTATCGGTATTCTCTGCCAGTCNNTAATTTTATCAGTATTCTCTGCCGGTCCTAAAATCCGGATTTTTTCCTTCTGCCTCCTTTTAAATCTTCAGGCGCAGAACAACATTGACTTGATTCTTAACAACAGCGGTTATGCTTTTAACGGCGAAAGCGGCGCCTACTGGGAGGAAACCCGCACTACTATAACTTATTTTGAAAATCTGTTTGAACCCCTGCTGCGTATCCGGGCCGGTAAAACCGCTGTTTTTACCCTGGGCGCCGGGCTGCTTGTTCCGTTCAACCAAGAGATGAAAAACATCAGGGTTTTTCCATTTTTCCAGACCAGACTGCAAGGCCGATTATGTTCATTTACTATCGGATCTCTGGAAAATGATCACAATCTTCCATCCCCTATTCTTGATCCGCTGATGTCCTTCATACCGACCCTGCGCGTAATCAGCCTGTCTCAAGTTCCCATTGATTATGAAAAATATCCTGTGACCGGAAGGTTGTCGCATGGGCGTTACGAATATGGAGCAGCTTTCCGCTGGCTGGCAATCGGCAGCGGCGAACTTTTCATGAACTGGCAGCTGCTTGACACCCAAAATCACCGTGAACGCTTTGATGTCGGAGCTGCACATGTTTTCCCGCGCGTTCCCTTCTATGGCGCCATCCATTACTGGCATAACGGCGGACAGGAACATCCTCACCAGGTAAGTATTACTGAAAATTACGTATGGGCCGGCGGCTTAAAACAAAACCGTTTTACGGCTGTATATCTTGGATCTCTTTTCATTGCTGACAGGGACCAGCCTCTTGAGTGTTTTATCAGGGGTAATGCTTTTTATACAGCCTATAAAATACCGGTACGTATTCTTGAAATCGAACCTCATATATTTGTCAGCGACGAACTGTATAATTCCCGGCGGCGTTTTATATCGGTTGAGGGCGATCCCTTTTATCGGGTGCCTTTTTATGCCGGTATAAATTTTTACCTTAAAAAAGAAATTGTAAAAGGGGTAACGCTTGAACTGCGGTTTTATAACGGAATGTTCATGCCGCACCGGGGTACAGAATTTTCCAGCCGTATGATCCGTTATGATCAGACAATAAAAACCGATATTAATTTTATTTTTCCGGTTTATGCAGGCAAAAATTGCGAAACCAAACAGGAAAAAATTATTAATTCATCAGATAATAAAAAAGACATATAATAAATGCGCATCGGATTATTAATTTTTTTAATTTTTATCATCCGGTTTTTACCCGCTGTCGGCGTATCAAATTCTGAAAAAATTTTAATTACCGATACAGTTAATGAAGATTATACTGAAAATAAATTATATTCCCTGCATACGCGCGGACTTTTTACCTACGGCCTGCATATGAATACCTTTCATCTTCGTAATTATTTTATCAGAGCGAATTTTAATTACCGGGCTTTACAGGTTTTTGCTTCTGTTGCCGGCTATATGGATACCCATGATCCGGCACAGGATTACGGATTCATTCTTGATAATATCAAATTATATGATTACGGAATACAATTTCATTTTGCCCGCCGTATACTGCTTGCTCTGCGCGGCGCAGCGGTTTATCGCAAGGATTTCCGGACCATGCTTCTGATTCCCCATTACTATTTTTCCGGTAATCCTGCGCAGTTTGATACCCCTGCCCAGTATCTACCGGTGCATAAAAACGCCGCCGGCATTCGCATCGGGTGGTTTACGGAAAATCTGGAAATCGCCTATTCCCAAGGCGACTGGCGTCATTCCATTCCCATGGCGGCGCTGGCCCGTTTTCAATATAAAAATTTTTCCGTCCGGGCGCTTTGCCAGATTGAGAATGATAACCCGCTTGAATATGAATTTTCATATTATACTTTTCTGGAACAGCTGTCTGCTGTGCTTGAAATACCGGTCTCTGCTGTCACGCTCGCCTTTATAACCGAAGCCACATATCACGAAGACGGCAAATGGTGGCTGCGTTCGGAACAGGCTGTTATGTATAAAGGCTTTACCTTCGCCCTGCGTGAGATATATTACCGTTTTAAAAAAAATTTTCCGGTACTGTTCGAAGCTTCTTTCAGAAAAAATTTTTATAATATTGCCTCTCTTGGAATTTTTGCCGCAACCGACCGCAGAATTTATTTAGGCAGCGAGATTTTCTTCAATTCTCCGCAGGTGATTAAAAATGAAAATCCCGATCCTGAATTTTAAAAACGCGGCAGCCGAAAACCGGTTTATAGATGATTCAGACTGTCGATTTGAAACAATGACAGGATGTCCAAATGGGCCCAGATGCGAAGAGTTCGCAAAAAGAAAGCCGGAGGCGTATTATTATGTACGTAGAGTACTCTATTTTTGCAGGCGATGAACCAGATGGGTTCATTTCGACATCCTGAATTTGACAATATCAGTGTCCTGATTGACTGATATAATCCCCTGATAAAACG
>DNNS01000280.1 GCA_003497555.1 Spirochaetia bacterium | reverse complement strand
TATTGATTGTTGCCAGGGCGCTGGTTCCGGGAATATTGGCTTCAGGACAATGCAGGCGAGCAAGAGCAATCATTTTATAAATCATCTCTTCCTGATTGGAAACCTGATTTTTTTTTTGTAAATATTTTTTTTTGCCAAGCGGAGTGCAGGGATGCGGCAGAAAAGGTCCGACACCGATCATGTCAAGATTCAGTTTTTTAAATGTTATAATATCTTCAGCCAGGGAATTATATGTCTGCCCCGGAATGCCAACCATTACTCCGCTGCCGGTTTCATAACCGATGGCATTGAGTTTTTTCAGCAAAGTTATACGGTCAACCGCTTTTTGCCCGGGTGCAGGCGGATGGATGGCAGTAAACAAATTGCGGTCTGAAGTTTCAAAGCGCAATAAATATCTGTCGGCACCGGCTTTTTTCCAGACAACAAGTTCATTTTCGCTCCGTTCGCCAAGACTCAGAGTTACGGCCAGGCTGGTTTCATTTTTAACAGCTTTGATAATATCTTCGATAAAACCGCAGCTAAGTCCCGGATCTTCGCCGGCCTGTAAAACAACTGTACCATACTGCAGTTTTACTGCATCACGAACGCAGGCCATTATTTCTTTATGAGTCATGCGGTAATGCACAAGTTGGGTATTAAATACACTGATACCGCAATAGGAACAGGAGCGCCGGCAGTAATTTGATATTTCGATTAATCCCCGAAAATGAACGGTATTTCCGTTATGCCGGCAACGCATTCGGTCTGCCAGCGTATAAAGCGATTCCAGCTGAACCGGATCGTTATTTTTTAACCAGTTCAGTATTTCCGGTTTTTTCATGAATTTTAAAAATTAAAGATTAAAAAATTTTTTCCTGGTATCGGGAGGAAATTTAATTGCCTGCAGAATACTGATAATTTTTTGAGCCGCCCGGCCATTGCCGTATGGATTCCGGGTTTTTTTTAATTTAGCCTGAAATTCACTGCTGTAAAGCCTGTCAAGAGCACGGCTGATATCTGCTGCAAACGGACGGCAGCTTATTATACTCTCGGCCATGATTCTTCCTCTTTGCCTGTCACCGATATTTATAGTGGCGGTTTTAAATGAAGGCGCTTCAATGATACCGCTGGAAGAGTTGCCGATCACTGCATCAACCATCTTTAGGGCTGATAAATAACGCTGACGCCCGAGTGAAGTAAAAACCTTGGCGTGATGCGGATATTTTTTTATAAAATTTACAGCCAGGCTGTTGATTTGCCTGCCGCCGGCATCAGCATTGGCCATGGTAATAATAATTCCGCATTCTTTTTGTTTTTCCAAAACCGCAAGCAGCGCGGCAAATTGCTTCCCGGCAGAGGCATTTTCCAGTGTTGCCGGATGAAAGGTGACCAGAAAATTTTTCTTTTTAAAGATAAAGCCGGTTTGTTTTTCAAATTCCGGCTTTGTTAAGAGCTTCAGATTTCTGATATTGTCAAGGCCTATTGCGCCTGTGACAAATACGCGCCTGGGATCTTCGCCAAGCTGGATAATACGTCTGCGGTAAGAGGTGCAGGAGCAGAAATGCAGGAGGCTCAGTTTAGTGATTGCATGCCGAAACGCATCATCAATGGCGCCTTCGGTAACTTCGCCGCCGTGCAGATGGGCAACAGGAATACGCAGGGGAAGGGCTGCTGCAGCCGCGCAGAAAGTTTCATAACGGTCGCCCAGCAGGATTACAAGATGGGGCTTGAGACGGGCGTAGGCATCAGCCAGGCCAAGCAGGGCAAGTCCCATGGATTTAACCGTACCGGAGGCGGAATCGGAACTTAACAGAATATCGATTTTTTCACTGATGGGAATTCTGTCTTTTTGTATTTCTTTCCAGGTCAGGCCGAATTCGGGGGAAAGATGGGAACCGGTAACAATTAAATCGGTTTTAAATTCCCGGCTGCGGCGCAAAGCGTCAAGCAGGGGTTTTAAAAGACCGTATTCGGCCCGGGTACCGGTCAGAATACAAATTTTTTTCATAATATTATCAGTTCGTCCGGAGAAAAATCCTGCGGAGCTTTTTTCCCAATAACTTCGTCAATCAGCATGGAGGAAATTCCTGAACCGGGCCGTTTAACCGCAAGATTTTCAGCAGTAAATATTTCATTTTTTTTAATAAAGCAGGCGGCAACAATGCTTTTTCTGGCAATATCGCGGTTTTTTATTTCCGAGGGAGAAGGAATTTTTATTCCGCTGCCCATGGCTTTTTCAATATTGCGTATACTTCTTATCATGTTTTCAAGTTCAGGAGGCTCAAGCGATGCCTGGTGATCAGGGCCCGGCAGGTTTTTATCAAGGGTAAAGTGTTTTTCTATTACCGAAGCGCCCAGAGCTGCTGCGGCAGCGGCAATTTCAATTCCCGGGGTATGATCAGAGTAGCCGGTTTTAATTTTAAAAGCTTCTTTGACTGTAAGCATGGCCAGAAGATTTACTTCCTCTATCGGTGCGGGATATTCAGTTGTGCAGTGCAGGACGGTGATTAGTTCTCTGTCTATTCCCCCGGCGGTCAGAACGTCCAGGGCGGCTTCTATTTCGCCAAGATTTGCCATACCTGACGACATGATGATCGGTTTGCCGATGGATGCAATTTTACGCAAAAGGAGCAGATTGGTTATTTCTCCGGAAGGAATTTTATGCATGCTTACGCCGATTTTCTCAAGCAGGGCGAGACTTTCCAGATCAAAGGCAGTTGATAAAAATTCGATATTACGCATAATGCAGTGTTTTTTAAGTTCCTGATGGGCGGCAAGGTTTAATTCAAGTTTTTTAAGCATTTCCAGCTGGCTGCCCTCTGCAGTATTTTTTTTCTGATATACGGCTTTCCGGGCAAACCGGCTGGCGATTTTTTCAGCCTGAAAGGTCTGAAATTTTATAATATCCGCTCCGCAGTCTTTAGCCTGGTCAATCATTTTTTTGGCAAGTTCGAGATCGCCGTTATGATTAACGCCTGCTTCGGCAATAATCAGACATCTGCTCAAATAATCCTCCTGGCCGGGTTGCCGGTATAAATACCGGGTTCCCTGATATTACGCGTAACCACTGCTCCGGCGCCTATCACCGCAAGGCTTTTTATGGAAACACCATGGCATAAAACAGCATTACTGCCAATAAATACTCCATCTTCCACCACACAGTCTCCGTTTATAACTGCTGAAGTGGAAATATGGCAATGGGCTCCTATCCGGGCGCCGTGTTCAATTAAGGCGCCGGTATTTATTATGGTGTTTTCGTTAATTTCGGCTCCGCTGTTTATAAACGCTTTAGCCATTATAATGGTTCCCTCTTTTATTACCGATCTTTCGGACACAACTGCATGCGGAGAAATTATTACCGGAAGTTCCGCTGCATTATCTTTCAGTATTTTAAAAATGTCCAGGCGTTTTTGAGGGCTTTTAATCTGGCCGATGGTGATTAAAAAATAACTGTATTTTCCGGCCAGCTGCGGTATATCATGGTCAGAGGCAATGATTTTATATCCGGAAATTTCCGAATGCAGTTTTTCAGGCAGATCAATAATGCCGGCAATTTTATAATGTTTTTGCGATTCTATTACATCAATACAGGAAATACAATGCCCTCCACCGCCGATTAATATCAGATTATTTTTTTTCATTTTCTGCAGCAGGTAATTTGTCAGCTTTTATGAGGATAAAAGCGGTTTTTAAAACCGCTGATTATTTCCTCGGCTTTTTTATAATCGCCCTTGTTTATATACAGCAGACATAGTTTTATCGGTATTTCAAAATCTACTGAACTGCTGTCAGCCGGTTCGGTTTTCATAATCTGCGTATATTCTGTTTCTGTCTCTTTCATGTCGCCGCATTCGGTTATTACCTCGGAAAAAGAGCGGGGTAGCCGCAGATGGGGATTTTCTTCAGCAGCAAGCTTTAGGTATATATCGTATTGTTTTTGAGCCTGTCTGAAATCACCGAGGTTCAGGTAAATATAGCATAAAACCTCATGAATTTTACGGTTATTAAAATTAGCTTTTTCCAGCCGTGAAAATTTTTCCAGAGCCTGCCGGTAATCGTCATTGTTATATTCATCTACTGCCTGTAATGTTAGAGCGTGATATTCTTCATAGGTCATTTCTTCTTTCATTAATGCCGCCTGTTGTACTCTATTTGATTTTCGGAAGAAAGAAAGAATATTTGATGATTTTTGATGATAAGCCGGCTATGGGACTCGAACCCGCAACCTGCTGATTACAA
>DNNS01000011.1 GCA_003497555.1 Spirochaetia bacterium | reverse complement strand
TTAAATTACGCAGTACGCTGTGTACGCTCCACTAGGCCTGACGATAAATATGCCTCGCCGCTGGTAAAAAAATATATTAAATGGGGGGCAGGTCCGCGCGCTTCCCAGTATCTGATTTTAGCCGGACGCGCCGGAGCGTTACTCGAAGGAAGGCCCAATGTATCCTTTGATGATATTCGATCAGCGTTTCCGGCTGTACTCCGTCACCGTCTTTTACCGAATTTTTCCGCCCAGGCCGATAAAATCGGGATTGATCCGATTATGGATGAAATACTGAAAAAAAATGCCTGAACCTGCAAATTTTCTTGATCCTCTGATTCTGGCCGGGCTGCAGGATCTGGAACTGGCAGCGCGCTATGCTGTTCATGGACTTTTTCAGGGTATACATAAAAGCCCTTTCAGCGGTTTCAGTCCTGAATATACGGACCGCAGGCCGTATGTTAGCGGCGATGATACCAGGTTTATCGATTGGAAAGCTTTTGCCCGTACTGACGCCCTGTATATAAAAAATTTCCGGCAGGAGACCAATGTGCATTGCGGTCTTGTTCTTGATGCCAGCGCGTCCATGAATTATGCATCAGGGAAAATCAGTAAAATAGATTATGCCTGTCTACTTTCCGCCAGTCTGGCTTTTCTGCTGCTTTCCCAGAATGATGCTGCCGGCCTGTCACTGGCAAAAACTCCCGCTCCGGAAATAATTCCCTGCAAATCATTCCGCCAGCATCTGCATCTTATTCTTTCCGCTTTGGGAAATATTGTCTGCAGCGGAGAAACGCATCTGCTGCCGGCTCTGGAAGCCATGCGCGCTTCTTTCCGGGGACGCAGTATAATAATTATTATTTCCGATCTGCTGTGCGATTTTGCGGCAATGGCCGGGCTGTTAGCGGAACTTGCCTCGGCCCGGCACGAAATTATGGTTTTTCAGATTCTGGACCCGTCTGAGTTGTCTTTTACTTTCCGGGAATTTTCTGAATTCATTGATCCGGAAACAGGAAAATCTCTCAGGGCCCTGGGCAGTTCTCTTGCTTCCGGGTATGCCGGCGCCCTGGCCGATCATCAGAAAATGCTGCGGGATTTTTTTGCCGGTCATGAAATTGATTATTCTCTGCATACTACCGATGCATCCCTGCTTGACGCTTTGCACATATTTTTTCAGCGCCGGAGCCGGATCCAGTGACTTTTATCAATCCGGTTTTTTTTTATGGCCTGGGATTTGCCATATTGCCCCTGCTGGTTTATCTGCTCATTAAACCCAAACCCCAGCGCGTTGTTTTCCCGGCTATATTACTTGCCATGAAACTTCCTGCCTTCCGGCGTCACCGCGACTGGCTGGAAATCTTGCTGATTTTTCTCCGTACTGTGCTTTTACTTGTACTGATTCTGGTTTTTTCCCGCCCCTTGTATAATGTTTTAACGCATACCGCAGCGCATGTAATAATAATTATCGACAATTCTTTCAGTATGGATTACGGCCGCGGAGAAAATTTTTCAGCAGCGCACCGGCAGGCAGAAAAATTATTATCAGCCATGAAATGGGCTGACCGGGCGAGTATATTGCTGACAGCCGAACCGGAAAAAATTTATNNATACCGGTCTTGATCGGTTAAACGCTCTTGATACGCTCGCCCAGGTGCAGATATCTCACCGCTGCCTGGATTTGCCGGGTTTGCGCGCCAACCTGGATAAAGTTTTTGCCGTTAAAGATCTGCCGAAGAGAAACAGAATGTATTTATTTTCTGATTTTCAAAAGCATGACTGGTATAATGTGCAGGAAATCCGGACGGTTCATGAAGTTGAACTTTTCACACCGGTTTTTTTTAAAACCGGGAGCAATGTTTTTATTACCGGCGCAGCTTTCATTCCCGGAATAAACGATACCCGGGCGGCTATAGAAATCTATAATAATTCTTCTCATCATATTGCTCCGCTTTGCCGGGCGGAAATAAACGGAAAACCGGCCGGGGAATGTATTGTGCACTGCCCGCCGCATTCTGGAAGAAAAGCTGTAATGAAGATTGAACAGCAGGAACTGCAGGCCGGGCAGATTATCCGCTTTACAGCCGCCGCTTCCGACTCGCTGCTTCTTGATAATGTTCATTATTATACTGCGCCCGGCGGACACGGCAAACGAAAAATTTTTATGTATGGCGCATTTCCGGAAAAATTCCGCGATCTGCTCCTTGCCGCCGGAGGCAGCATGTTTTCCGGGATTTACAGCGTTACAGCGGAACCGCCTGCCAAAATCGGTAAAATATTAAGAAGTGAACAATTACCTGTACTGGTTACCGACAATCCGGCAATTTTAAACACAGCTGAACTATTGCAGTACGGCCCTGCTTTAACCGTAATCTGCCGTGTTGATCAGCCTTCCCCCGGGCTGGATGATTTTTTCCGCTCCGGGTTATTCCCGATGCTGCCGGAAGGAAAAATTACAAGTGAACCCGGAAAAATTTGTTTTATTGAAAACGACGGACCGGCGTCTTATCTGCCGCATGAATTTACCGGCGAATTTTTTTTAAACGGCTTCTGCCGCGTTAAATTACACAGTAACGCCCGGCCGCAAATTTTTTTAAATGAAAATATATGTTTTTATGCCCTGACCGATTACCGGGGTACTGTAATTCATGCCTTTAATACAGGCAGGGATTTGTCTTTTTTCCGCAGAAATGAATTATTGCCCATGCTGAGAAATATTCTGCAGGAAACAAGAATACCGGTGCACGCCTCCCTACTTCCGGGCAGTGTGTTTACCGCAGAAAAAGCCATTACCTCCATGGAATATGAGGGTACAGGCGAGAAACCGCGCGGGATATTATCCAACTCGTCTTTTTTGCCTTCCGCCGGGGTATATTATTTTACTTCCGGGAAGACACGCCAGGCTGTTGTCTGTAATCCTGACACGCGTGAAAGCATTCTGGATCAGATTCCCGGCAAACAGATAAGAGAAATTTCGGAATCCGTTTTGGGAGTCAGAATCAATTATAAAACCGCGCATGATCAGGAGACAGGCTGGAGAGAGCTTTGGCGGCTGCTGCTTTTTATAGCCATGGGTATATCGGTAATGGAGCTGGTTCTGGCCCAGCTGATCCGAAGGGGAATCCGTGAGAAAAACTGATGCCCTATCACTGATCAGCCGGGCGCAATTTGTTTACAGAATTGGGTTCCTGCTGCGTATGTCCGGTGCAGCCGCCGCAATTTTTACATTGTTTTTTATTCTGTTTTCATCTGCGGATCATATCTTTTTTTTCCCGGTTTACGGACGTTTTTTGATTTTTTTCTTTTTTCTGCTGCTCGCTGTTTTTTCAATCATTTATATTTTCCGGGCTTTACTTGCATGTTCTGCCCTGCAGGCAGCGGATGCAATTGAAAAAAAATACCCGGTTTTAAAACAGGCCTTACGCTCCCGCGCTGAATTTTCTGACCCGGCCGCTCCGGTTTCTGATTTTTTTCGCAGGGAAATTACGGTCTTTTCCGATCAGCTTGCGCAAAATTCCGGAATATCATTATTACCCGGTCCGCTACAGGCTTTTGTTCTGCTTTTTTCCTGCCTGCTGCTCATTTTCCCCGCTGTTCTGGCTCTGCGTTATCCAGTGTGGACAAAAAATTATACCCGTCGTTTATTTCTGCCATTATCTTCAGCCCGTCCGCTGGCTACGGTACGCGAAATGCAGTATTTTAAAATAAAACCCGGAACTGTAAAAGTCCCGCGCGGCGGAGCGGTACGGCTTTTATGCCAGGTTCCGCGTCTAAAGAACAAATATATAATTCTGCGCATCAGAAAATACGGACAGGAGAAGTGGCGGGAAGAACAGATTTATGCTTCCGGGCAGGGAGAAGAATTTTTCAGGGTATTTAACCAGATTAAAGACCCGTTTTATTATTGCTTCCGCGACGGCATGCGTACTTCAGAAACATATTCCATTCTGGTTATGGATCTTCCAGAAATCGAATCTTTCAGTATACATTATAAATATCCTCCCCATACCGGACTAAAAGCGCGGGTGGTACAGAGTAAAATGGCTGATTTACAGGGACCGGAGCATACCAGTGCGGAAATTACGGTGCTTTGCAGTAAAAAGGTGTCCAGGGCAGAAATTGATTTTGAAAAAGGTAAACGGCTGATTTTAACCAGGCTGCAGAAAAACAATTTTGTTTTTAAAATAAATCTGAATAAACCCAACCGTTTCTGGATTAAAATTATTGATACTGATGGAAATGAAAATTTTTCTTCAAGCCAGTATTTAATATTACCCCGGCCCGATGCGCCGCCCAAAATCAGGATTACAGCGCCGCGTTCGCCTGCCCAGGCTGCGCCAACTCAGAAAATCATTATCAGTTATCGGGCTTCAGACGACTGGCAGATAAGCAATATAACCCTTGCCATTGCCATAAGTAATAATTTTTCCAATTACATGATAAAAAACGTCATAACACGGGAAAGCCGGGGGCATATTCAGCTGAATCTTTCCAACCTGCAGCTCCGCGACGGCGGAAATCTGCGCTGCCGGATTTGCGTTGCGGATAATGATCCGCAGGGTTTTAAAACAGCATGCGATGAGCTTTTAGTTTTAATTCAGGAAGAATTACCGGAAAGCGGAAAAAAAATCAGTACGGACGGCATTGATCTTACGGTTTATATGTCTCTTTTATCAGAGCAGAGAGAATTTATAAAAAAGCTTACTCCATATACGCGTAAAAAAAATCTATCCGCAGATGACAAGCAGGCTCTTGAAGTATTAGCCGAGGTACAGATGGGTATATTAAAAAAAACCGGCGATGAAAATGCCAGGCTTTTTTCTACCAATGGTTTTTACGGCAAGGAAATCAATGCCGCGTTTAAACTTCTGGAATGGCAGAAGGAAATGCCTGAAAAGTACCTGCAAATACTTGCTTCGCCCAAATGGAAAATACTCATGCACCAGAAACGCGCCCGGTATCTTTCCGAAGCCATGGTATTTATGTATATGTCAACAGCAAGCCTTGACAGTTTTACTCCTCTCTACAGTCTCCAGAGCAGCCGGGAAGCAGCCGGCCGTCTGCAGTTTGCCATCAGTCCGGAAAAAGATACTCCGGAAAAAAAACAGGAAAAGCCCGATTTTATGAAAGATTATAATATAGTATACGAGGGACTTTCGGTTTCCAACAGCAGCCATGTTTTTCCGCCGGCTGGTATTGAGCCGTGCGCTTTCGGCTTGATATCTTTATTGCTGCGGGCAGAGTGTTATGCGCTGGCAGCAGCATCTGTCTTGTCCGATTCCGGCACAGAAGATTTTACTGCGGTATCTGCCGATGCTCCGGCTTCATGGAGCCTTGAGGGCTGTGAATCGGCTTTATCTGAATTAAAAAAAACGCTGCTGCCCGTTTTAAGCGAAGCGGAAAGAGCAGGGGATGATACTTCAGAGATCAAAGATTCCATGAACACTGCAATGCAATCATGCTCCAATACCCTGCAGAGTTCCGTAGAGCTTGCCGGCGGAGATATTTTTTTAAACCGCAGTTTTACCGTACAGAAAGTGGAAAATTCCGCCCGGGAACTGATTAAAGATTTGTCTGCACTCCGTAAAATTCTGGTTGCCTCTTTAAATTTCAGGGAAGAAGAAGCTGTTATGACCTCTGCGGCAGTGCTGAATTTATTAAAACCATATGCAGACGAACAAGTCGCGGGCAGCGCTGATTTTATTTTAGAGCAGATAATTTTTGCCGAAGAAATCCTGCATAGAGCCGGCTGTCCGCAGTATGTATGGTTTGAAGAAATCAGAAAAAAATATGATAATCCGCAGTCCAGGTCAGATACGGAGGTTTTCAGGGATTTGGAAAATCTGCAGAAAATTTCGGCGCAAGACGAGAGGTTTTCCTTCTTTTTAAATATTCCCCCGCTGCCGGTGAGATCGTCGCTTGCCGGATTCATGCAGGAAAACGCGGTTAAATAACAATGATGTTCGAGTTGTTTTCATGGAACTATATTTATGCCGGTTTGTTCTGCGGCCTGCTTGGCGCCCTGTCATTTTTTTTAATCCGGAAAAAAACCGCATTTTTACTCAGATTTTTTCTTATAGCCTGGCGTCTGGTTTTTCTTGCCGTTTTGGTGTTCATTGTAATGGGGCCTTTCCGGATGGAAAAAAAACCGGAAGAAAAAAAAGGGAGTATAGCATTATTCATCGATAATTCCCTGAGTATGTGCCTGAAAACAACCGGCGGTTTTAGACTGGGCGAATCCCTGGAACGCGCCCGTAAGACAATAAAATTAATTGAAAAATACGATTATAATATTCGTATCTTTTCCTTCAACAGCGCTCTTCAGGAACATAAGAGTCTTGGGCAGATAAAAAATTCGTCAGAGCAGACGGATATGCGTATACCGCTTGAAAATACCGGAACCGGCAATCAGGATTTTTTATATTCGTTTGTCTTTACGGACGCCAGGCATTCTGTTTCTGCAGAGCTCGAAGGTTTTCTTTCAGCGTATGCGGGCGCAGTTCCAGTGTATATAGTACCGGCAGAAAGCAGAAATATTTATCGTAATTTATCAATAAACCGGGTTTTACATCAGACTGTATCCTTCCCCCTGGAAAAAATAACGGTTTCCCTGCTGTTTTCCGCTCTTGGGTATCAGGGTAAAATAAAAGCGGATATTTTTGAAAACAACCGTATAATAGCAGGCGCCGTCGCAGATGCAGTTTATGTTCACGAAAGGATTGATATTACCTTTCCATGCGGAAATGAGGGCTGGCATCATTATACTGCTAAAATTTATGCTGATAATCTTGAGGAGATTTCTTCCCAAGACAATGAATTCAAATTCAGTATTTATTCCGCCTGGCGTCCAAAAAAAATATTATATATAGAAACCGAAGCCGGACTTCGGCCGAAAATCATCCGGGAAACGCTTGAAGACGATCCGGTATTCCAGCCGCGTATTTTTCTGGATATTATTCCGGATGAACGGAGACAGGATCGAAGTCTGCGCTCCCTGCCGAGAAGCCGTGAAGAATTATTCGCATATGACGCCCTGATTTTCGGAGATTCCTCCGGACTGTATTTTAATGATCGGGAATACCGGATGTGCGCTGATTTTGTTGAGCAGCGCGGCGGTGCAATAATATTTATAGATAATAATAACACTCAGCAGTTCAGGCGCTATCGTAATACTCCTTTTTCGGCCCTGTATCCGCTTGATGTTTCAAGTCAGGTGCAGATAGAACTTGCCGGAACTCCGCAGCTTTCCGAAAATGCCCGTACATCCGAAACATTACAGGTTTTTTCCGGTAAAAATCCGGTTTTCCCGCAGCTAACAGGAATTTTTTATCCGGGCGCAGAGCAGGCGGAAAATCTGCTTGTTATGCCGGCAAAGACACCGCTGCCTTGTTTAAGTTTACTCAAATCAGGAAGAGGGCATACGCTTTATCTGGACACCCGGCTGCTTGAACGATGGATGCGCAGCGCTTTTTCCCAGGGGCCGCATTCTGTTAATGAAATAAAATTATTTTTATCCGGAATAATACGCAGTATAGCAGGCGCCTCCATAACTGATGAAATGTTCCGTGTTTCTCCGGAAAAACCGCTTTATCGTACCGGCGATGCGGTAAAATTATTTGCGGGAGCGCGTACTGTCGGCCTTTTACCGGATGTAAACATAGAAGCTGTATTTAATTCCGGCCGAAGAAGTTTAACTGCATCGGCAGATGAAGATACTCCCGGTCTTTTTACCCTGTTTTTTATTCCGGCAGCGGATTTTTTTCCGGTTTTCAATGTTTATTTTTTAAAAGATCGAAAACCGGCAGGGTTTCAGCCGCTCTTTTTTTCTCTGCGGCAGGAAAATCCGGAACTTGCCGACTTGTCGGTTGACTGGAAAACCGCAGGTTTAATCGCCGATAAAACCGGCGGAAAGATAATAAAGAATGACGATGCTATGGAAAAAATTTTGATACAGGCTCCGCACCGCAGATACATTGAAGTTAAAAAAAATTACTGGAATAACCGGCTTATGCTGGCGTTTTTATTTTTTCTGCTGGTAGCAGAGTGGATAATACGCAGACTTTACGGTTTGGCATAATTATTGATATCATCAAGTTTTTTTTTAAGTATTGCCATGTCGTGATCATTTAAACCGATAATTTCCATACCGGCCCGACCGGTTTTTCTGTTCCATTTCCATACAATGCCGGTTTTCAGTTCTTCGCCGTCCAGATCAATAACAGCATTGTGAAAAATAATCGGAGACTGCGCCTGCAGGGCGGAGAGCAGCAAAAAAACAGGCAGATTGTTATTTTCATGAATTCCCAGGCCGGTTAATGACAGATCTTTAATGTGCGCGTCAAAAACCAGTTCTTTTTCATTGGTGTATACTCTCAGTACGGCATGAAACCCGTCAGGTATATTAAGCCGGATATTACGTCTGCGTTCAGTCTGCATATTGGTGTTATTGTGTAATCATGGCGCGCAGATATACTTCGCCGATCAGCGGTATCTGGGTTTTGGCGCAGACATACTCAATAAAATAATCTTCTTTATTAATATGGCCTTCAATGTAGTAGACGTCAATCAGCGACATCTGAATCATGGGAATATTGCCGCTTCTGTAGATTTTATAGTAACAGGTGTCATTATCAATGATTGCCTTGACCAGGGCGTCTTTGGAGGCATTTTTTTTATCTCCGTCGTGATATGAGTATTTTTTTAAAAAAAGACGGGCCTCGGGAATACTTTCATACATGCGGTTTTCAAAAAGAAATTCTTTCTTTTCATTTTCAGTGATATTAAGAAACACCGGGCCGGTTAGTGATTTGTCGGGAATCCATTCCTTCATGTCTTTATAAAATTCATAAAGAATTAATAAAATGTTGTTGTTATTGGTAAAGATTTCACTTGCGTTTTTTATTTTATCCGGGCCGATTTTACCATTGTGTTTATTATTAAAATAAGCCGATACCCCGTCAGCGGAAACATAGGCGCAATGATGAATGGGAATGGAAACCCTGAATATAAGTCTTACATTGATGACAGCATCCATAAAAATAAAGGCGCCGTTGTTCCAGGTGTCTTTTCCAATAACGGCATTTCCTGCTACATGCATGATTTTATCGGTTTGCGATATCCAGTAATTATGATTGCGGTTGGTGAAATTCATGGCGCAGTCAAGAAAATAATTATGGTCGTGTTCGGTTTGGGCAGCTCCGGCGAACAGCGTTAAAAACAGGAAAGTAAAAAAAAATTTCATGTACTGCTCCCGGTATCGGATTTATTGCGCATTTCAAGCTCATGTTTAAAGCGTATGCCGAATTGGTTCCAGATTACTAAAAAAAGCGTTGTTAGCAGCGGGCCGACAATAAAACCTATGATGCCGAGCCAGTAAATACCGCCGATTACGGAAAGCAGAACAAAAGCCGGGTGCAGCCCGGCCCGATCACCGAGTAATTTGGGTTTAAGAAGATTTTGG
>DNNS01000049.1 GCA_003497555.1 Spirochaetia bacterium | reverse complement strand
ATTATATACTGGCGTAGTCCTTTACAAATAAATTTTCCAGGGAGAAACAAAATGCTAACATCAAACACAATTAAAACCTTTTGCAAGGCACAGGGTGCCGATCTGGTAGGAATTTCCTCCATGGACAGATTTGACGGAGCGCCCAAACAAATGGATCTTCGGTATATTTTCCCGGGAGCAAAATCCCTGATCGTTATGGCCTTCAGAATTGCGCGCGGAAGTTTTCGGGGTATTGAAGAAGGAACGCATTTTGCAACTTATCCCTCTTTGGGTTACGCCGCTATTAATCAAATATACCAGCCCATGGTTTTATGGAAATTGATTCAATTTATTGAGGACGAAGGCTACGAAGCCGTAGCTATTCCCAATTTAAACGGAGGCGAAGCAATTAATCCGGTTAACGGCAATTTCCGCAGAAACTGGAGCATAAAAACCGCAGAAGATAAACCCTACCCTGATGTTTTAGTACATTTCAGAATTGCCGCTTTCTGCGCCGGTCTGGGAGAAATCGGCTGGAGTAAAATTTTTCTCACTCCGGAATTCGGACCGCGGCAGAGATTTGTACTGCTGATGACCGATGCGGAACTGGAACCAGACCCTCTTTATGAAGGAAAAATATGCGACCGCTGCAAGTTATGCGTAAAAAATTGCGCGGGCCATGCCATAAGCAAAGATGAATCAGTAAAAGTTACCATTGCCGGCCGGGTTGTAGAATGGGGTAAATTTAATCCCATGGCCTGCGAAAAAGGCCTGCAGGGCGGAACAGATAAAAAACTTAATCCGTTTATTGAAGAATATCCCCGGCGTTACGGTTACGGCAGGGCCATTGAGGGAGCAGCCGGGTGCATGCGGGCCTGCATGGTTCATCTGGAACAGAGAAAAGTTCTGAAAAATAAGTTTCATAATCCTTTCCGGACCAGCGAACCCTGGAAAATCGATCGTAAAATAAATTATGAACTGACTGATGAAATTATCCGGCATTATGAAAAAAACCAACAGATAGAAGACGCCATGGAGTATATGAATTACAGTCAAAAAGATAATTTTGGAACAGCAAAAANNGAAAAAAAGAAAAAATAAATCCTCTGATTGATTAGTGCTTATAAAGGCCGGATTAAAATGAAAAATAAAAACTCTGAAAATACAATCAATCCGCTGTCACTGCGCTGGACATTCGGCAATCACGAACCTGTTTCCATGTACCGGCGTATCGGCAGAAAAAGCACGGGCGGTATTGAGGGAGGCTCTCTCTAGCTGGAAAAATGGCATAACTGGTTTGACTCCGAGGAAAATGTAAAAATTATTTCCGAAATGGGTTTTAATATTCTGCATTGCCGTTTTTACAAGGGAATGGGGTGGGAATTTGAAAAAAATGATTTTCCGGCAGTGAAAAAATTTGTAGAAAACTGCCATAAGTATAATATCAAAGCGCTTGCCTATGTACAATTTTCAACTTTATATTATGAAACGCTTCAGGCTGAAATTCCCGATCTTTTATCATGGGCTGCTGTTGATTATAGCGGAAAGCCGCAGACTTATCACGGCGGAGAATATTACAGATGGATGCCCTGTATCGGTAAACGTCCCTTTATTGATTATCTGAAAAAAATTATTAAAATCGGCCTGGAAGAATGCCCGTTTGACGGCATAATGTTTGACAATGCGCATACTTATGCCTGTTATTGCCCGGCTTGCCAAAATGAATTCAGAAATTATCTTGGGGTGCACCCGGCAGCTAAAACTTTAACCGGACTCCCCGCTTTTGATCATGTCCTTATTCCCCCGCCTGCCGATGATGATCAAATCAAAGATCCGCTGCGTTTGTTATATGTGGAATATTCTACTGATAAAAAAAAAGAAATTTTTAAAGAACTGCACGATTTTATAAAGTCATTTTCCCCTGATTATATTGTTTCTGCCAATCTGGGATGTATCCGCAGATACTCTTTTTCCCGCCAATTTGCTCTTGATGCTTTTAAATTAAAAGACTGCTTTGATATTATTGTCAGTCAGTCAGGCAATGCTCCTGTCTGGCAGGAAAATATCTGCATTAACCGTATTCGGGAGCATAAACTGGCACAGGCTCTGGGAATAAATATTTTAGCGCTAAGCGATCACGACGGCAGTCTTGATATTAAAAACATAAACAGTCTTCTGCTTAATTTGGCGGAAAATTTTGCATGGAGCGGCATACCGGTAGAGCGCACGATAATGGCTCCACACCGGCAGACCGGCAGCACTGAACCCGGAATAGATAAAAAAAAAATATATTTCAGCAGATTTGCCCGTTTCATGGAAAACGAACGCACAATGCCGGAAGTTACAGATTATTGCCCGGTTACAATTTTATACTCCCGGGAATCGGTGAATTTTTCCCGGTTGTCTTGCCGGGCTGTAATGACAACTGAAGAAATTTTATTGCGTTCTCATATTCCGTTTAATCTGATTGCCGCCTCAGCCGGAGCGGATCTGAAAATACCTGAAAACTGCGAACTGCTGATTATTGCCGAGCAATACTGCCTGTCCGATAATCAGAATAAGCAGATAGAAAATTGGATTAACGCAGGCGGCAAATTGCTGATAACTTCCAAATCAGGCTCCTGTAACGAAAATTTCCGCGAGCGCAGATTTTTTTTCAGTGAAATACTCCACAAAAATTCAAATGTTATTATTTTCCATCCCGTGCCGAATGAAAATAATATTATAGATGACTGGACTATAAAAATCAGACGGCCTGATAATATTACTGAGTTTGCAAGCCTGGTAAAATCAATGATAAATCTGCCTTATTCCATTACTGCTCCGGAATCGGTTATGGTAAATGTAAAAACCAGCAGCAGTAATAATTATTTTATGCATTTTTTAAATTATAATGCGGCAATTAATCAGAAAATAAGGGTAAAAACCTTGAAAAAAACCAGGGCGGAATTATGTTTTCCCTTTGAAGAAACAACACATTTTTTTAAACAAAACAACAAGTTTTCTTTTACCATGAAAACACCGTACGCGCTTTTAAAATTCATAAAATAAAAGACTTTCAGTTTGACTAAAACTTTTTAGTAACAACTCAGATTTTAATTTTTAAACAATTAAGAAAAAAAATAAATAACCTCAGAGCAGCAAACGCACAAGCAAGCCACGGTAGAGAAGCGCAGAGTATACTGAACACCGGATTCTCTGCGTGGTGACAGTGGGAAAGTACTCTGCGGTTAAATTTTTTCATTTAATTTTACAA
>DNNS01000510.1 GCA_003497555.1 Spirochaetia bacterium | reverse complement strand
CCATGCACCAGAATTGACAAGAAAAAAACTCCTGATATCATCTCCACCCACCTTCTCATCAATTAAATCTTGTAAACAGCTTACGCTTTGTTATCTACATTGCCCTGTGCAATTTCTTCGTTGTTTTTTTTGGCTGGCGTATCAAGCAGTTCTTCCACTAATCCCAGATATACCATTTCCGAAGAATCGCCACGTCTTTTACCGATTTTAATGATTCTGGTATATCCTCCATTTCGGTTTTTATAACGAACAGCGATATTTTCGAAAAGCTTTTTTAAAATTTGTGTATTTTTTATTTTTTTATATACTTCCCGCCGATTATGAAGCGTATCGACACGAGCACGGTTAATTATCTTTTCAGCGTAACGCCTGGCTTCCTTGGCTCTGGCCAATGTAGTTTTGATTGTTTCATTTTTTATCAGCGATTCTATCATATTGTTTATCATTGCTTTTCGGTGTTTATAGGGTCTGTTTAACTTTTTTATTCCTATTTTATGATTCATCAGTTTTACTCCTTTATGGATAGCCGTCAGCGGCTGTTATTTCGCTTTTTCGATAGTACTATAAAGGACAAGCCCACTTAAAATAAAATTTTTCGTAGTGGACTTGTCAAACCGTCTGACTTACGACTTTCTTCTTTTTACTATACATTTATAAAGCTATAGTTTATATCTTTCATTCCGAGATGCAGATTTTTTTTCTGCAGTTTATCTTTAATTTCTTCAAGAATGGCATTAGTAGCTTCTTTCAGACCTTTCACCGTATCTTCGTTTTTTTGAATTAACTGTCCGACTTCTTTAATGTCATTAATTTTTAAAAAATATAAAGATCTTACGGAAAGCTCAAGTATAGATACATTTTTTTTAAAAAGATCTTCATTGCTGACATTTTCATTGCTCTGCGACCCGGTTGCTGTAAAAACATCTATATCTTCATCATTGTCGACGGTAACAAAAGTTTTAAGCTTTTCTCGCACATAATATGCAGCTTTGGATAGGGCGTCTTCCGGATTGATAGTGCCGTTAGTCCAGATTTCAATTTCGAGACTTTCAAATTCTCCAGTGCTGTCTCCGGTTAATGGAATGCTTTTATAAGCAACTTTCAGTACAGGCGAATACAAAGCATCTATTACTATTGTACCTGCAACTTCGATGAAATCCTGATTTTTTTCAGCCAGTACAAAGCCGCGCCCGTAGTCAATCTGCAGATCCAGACTGAAATTTGCTTCAGCATTGGTTTTGAAAATCAGCAGGTCCTTATTATGAACATAAATTGTCTGATCGAGTTCCAGCGCTCTGGCATATACTTCTTTTTCGCCCTTGATTTCCAGATGTAACACTTTCTTTTCTATATCAGGATCTTTCAGCGTGATATATGTTTTTTTTAAATTCATAATAATATCAATGGTATCTTCATAAACGCCCTTGATATTCTGGAATTCACTGTTTATTCCCGAAATTTTCAGGGCAGAAACAGCATAACCGGGAATAGAAGAAAGCAGACTGCGGCGCAGGGTATTACCGATCGTAATAGCCATTCCTTTTTCGTATGGAGCAATAATAAATTTTCCATAATCTTTTTTTGCTGCAGCCTGCTCGATTTGTACCGGGCGGCTGGTAATAACATTATTTAATAAAAATTTTTCGGGCATTAAATAATCCTCCGTTTAATGTAACCTTATACTCTTCGTCTTTTAGGCGGACGGCAGCCGTTATGCGGTATTCCGGTAACGTCTTTGATCTGTGTAATTTTTAATCCGGACTTGGCTACAGCCCTTACAGCGGATTCACGCCCAAACCCCGGCCCATTTATTTGCACCCTTACTTCTTTTAATCCAAGATCAATGGCTTTTTTACATGCTTCTTCAGTTGTAATCTGAGCAGCATAAGGGGTACTTTTTTTTGCTCCCCGGAAATTCAGGGATCCGGCCGTTGACCAGACAATCATATCGCCTTTTACATCTGTTATGGTAACGATTGTGTTATTAAATGTATTTTTGATATGAACCACGCCGCGAGCCGATATCGATTTTTCTTTTTTCTTTTTTCTTGTACCTGTCTGTTTTTCCGTCACATATTACTCCTTAATTTTTACCGGATTATTTTTTGGCCGGAGCCATCTTTTTATTAGCAACAGTTTTTTTAATTCCTTTTCTGGTCCGGGCATTTGTTCTGGTTCTCTGACCACGCGCGGGAAGATTTTTTTTATGTCTCATTCCCCTGTAGGAACCAATATCTTTTAATCTTTTTATATCCATGGCAATTTTAGTACGCAGGTTTCCCTCTACGGTATATTCCTTTTCGATGATTTTTCTGATATCATTAACCTGTTCTTCATTTAGATTGTTAGCTCTGATATTTTCATCAACTTTGGCATTTAACAGTATTTTATTGGCAGTCGATCTGCCAATCCCGTAAATATAAGTTAAAGCTACTTTTACCGGTTTGTTAGGTAAATCAATTCCAGAGATTCGGGGCATAATATACTCCTTTTACCCTTGCCGCTGTTTATGGCGCGGATTGGTACAGATAACCCTGATTACATTCTTTCTTCGTATAATTTTACATTTATTGCAAATTTTTTTTACTGAACTTCTTACTTTCAAATTGAGCTCCTTTCCTGTTTAACGACATTTATTTATGCCTATATGTTATTCTGCCCCTGGTGAGGTCATACGGCGATAGTTCAACCGTTACTTTGTCTCCCGGCAATATCTTTATATAGTACATTCTCATTTTTCCGGATATATGACATAAGACTTCATGATTATTCTCAAGCTGTACTTTAAACATGGCATTTGGCAAAGGCTCAATTACTGTTCCCGAAATCTCGATCGATTCTTCTTTTGCCAAACTTATTTTCTCCTGCGCCCTTTACTCATAAATCCGTCATAATTTCTCATCATAAGTTGAGATTCTATTTGTTTCATTGTATCGAGATCTACTGAAACCAATATCAACAGAGATGTACCGCCCATTAAATACGCCAGTCCTCTGTCAAGTTCAGAAAACATGTCGATTTTTAAAATCACATCAGGGAAAACTGCTATGAAGGCAAGAAAGAGCGAACCGGAAAGCGTGATGCGTGTGAGTATTTTTTGTAAATATTCCTGAGTATGCTGCCCTGGCCTGATGCCAGGTATATACCCGCCTGACTTTTTTAAATTGTCGGCGATTTCTACCGGATTGAATTGTATAGTGGTATAAAGATATGCAAATGCGATAACCAATAATCCGTAAATCATCATATAAGGTATTTGCCCTGGCGACAAGTATGCTATTAATTGGGTAAATGCCGGAAATTTATTTCCGAGCATGGAAGCAATTTGTGCCGGAAACATCACTATAGCTGAAGCAAAAATTATAGGTATTACTCCAGAAGGATTGATTTTAAACGGAATATATGTATTTTGCGCGCCGTAAACCTTTCGTCCGACTATCTTGCGTGCAAACTGGACAGGAATCCTGCGCTGCCCTTCCTGCTCATATACTACAAAGAAAATTATTACTGAAAAGATTAACAGTACTAAAATGAATGCAACCGGATTGAAATTTCCCTGTTTGACCAGATCTAAAGTACGGATAAAAGCACCTGGTATCCGGGCTGCTATGCCGGCAAAAATAAGCAATGAAATTCCGTTGCCTATTCCTCTCTCCGAAATCTGTTCGCCAAGCCACATTAAAAACATAGTACCGCTGGTGATGGAAACAACGACAAGTACTGTGAAAAAAAATTGATGATTTTTCAAACCCTCCACAACTACTCCCTCGTTGGAAGCAATCCACCGGCTGATGGTAGCTGATTGGATAATACACATTATTACAGTACCGTATTTTGTATATTGCTGAATCTTCCTTCTTCCCATCTCGCCTTCTTTACCGAGCTGTTCAAGCTGGGGAACTACAGTCATTAACAACTGCATTATTATCGAAATAGAAATATAAGGCATTACACCAAGTGCAAAAATTGTAAACTGCTTTAACGCGCCGCCTGAAAAAAGGTCTATGTAGGAGAGAAGATTCCCAAGTGCTTTGTGGGAATGCATTACATTTTCAATCATGTCTTTAAGTCTGGCCGGATCGATTCCCGGTGTGGTTATATGAGCACCGATACGGAAGATAATGAGGCACCATATGGTAAATAAAACCCTTTTTCTGAGATCAGGTTCCCGAAAAAGATTGGTTAATAAATTTGCCATTTATTTATTGCCTGATGGTTGGGTCTTACTATCTTTTTTTTCAATAGCAATAATAGTACTTCCGGCTGCAGTGATTTTCTGACGAGCTCATTCAGAAAAAGCAAGTGTTTCGTCAAAAACCAGTTTTTTTTGAAATTCGCCTTTTCCCAAAATTTTTACATTAATATTATATCCATGTACCAATCGTTTATTTTTAAGAGCATCGAGACTAACGGTTTCGTTATCGTTGAATTTCTGGTTAATACGATCAAGATTTATAGCTTGTACATCTTTTTTAAAAGGTCCGTTAGTAAAACCTTTTTTGGGCATGCGTCTGATTAGCGGCATTTGTCCGCCTTCAAAACCTATTCTCCTAGAATATCCGCTGCGTGATTTAGCGCCTTTATTCCCTCGGGTTGCAGTCCCCCCTTTACCGGAAGAAGATCCGCGCCCTAAAATTTTTTTCTTTTTCCCTGCTCGCGGCGGCCTGATTAATATTTTTTCCATCGCATTATTTCCCTTGACCGTTATATTTTTCAGTTTTTACAAGCATACAGACTTTATTGATCATTCCCTTGATGGCAGGATTATTGTTCATGATTACAGAATCGTGAATTTTATACAAGCCAAGTGAACGAACAGTATTTCTTTGCCTTTGATTGCGCCCTATTATACTTTTAATAAGCGTGATCTTGATTTTATCTTCTGCCATATAGCCTTCTCTATTCAAAAATTTTTTCAGGCAATAGTGCCCGATTTTCTGCCAATATTCTGATATTTTTTAATTTTCTCAGGCAATCTAAAGCGGCTTTAAGAGTATTTATTGTATTATGCGACCCATGTGCCTTGGTTAAAATATTCTGTATTCCGGCAAATTCTACAAGCGGCCTTACTGCCCTGCCGGCAATAATACCTGTTCCTTCAGATGCAGGTTTCATCCAGACAATAGACTTACAAAACTTGGCTTTCACTTCATGAGGAATAGTTTTTCCTTTTAAATTAATTTTCACAAGGTTTTTTTTTGCGTCTTCAATTCCTTTGCGGATGGCATCCGGTACCTCTTTGGCCTTTCCATATCCGATTCCGACATGCCCTTTTTTATCACCAACCACCATCAGGGCAGCAAAACTAAATCGCCGGCCTCCTTTTACAACTTTTGCAACTCTGTTTAGTTTCACCAATTTTTCTTCATATAATGAATTTTTTTCAGATGGTTTTTTCCCTGATTGCACAATATTCTCCTTAAAACTTCAGACCGTTTTGTCTGGCGGCTTCAGCAAGTGATTTGATTCTGCCGTGATAAATTTTACCGTTACGGTCAAAAACGATGTTTTGTATATTATTTTTTAAAGCTTTGTCGGCAATAAGTTTTCCCAATTTAACAGCATAGTCAATATTTTTAAACGATTTGGTATTTTTCTTTTCATCAGCCGAAACCAATTCTCCGGTGTATGCAGAACAAATTGTTTTACCATCTTGATCGTTTATTATTTGCGCATAGATGTATCGCTGACTCTTATAGACTGTTAGTCTTGGTTTTTCCGCCGAACCGCTGATTTTACTTCTAATCTTCGATTTTCTGCGAAATAATTTTTCTTTTTTTTTATCCATTATGCGCCTCCGCCCCCCACAGCAGTTTTTCCGGCCTTACGCCGAACATATTCGCCATCATATTTAATGCCTTTCTCTTTATACGGTTCTACCTTGCGAATTTTTCTAATCTCGGAAGCTACCTGTCCAATAAGCTCTTTGTCAACGCTCTCCAGATCAATAACGACATTTTTATCAATTGCAGCTTTAATACCTTCCGGTAATGTATAATTAATTTCGTGAGAAAACCCAAGTTTAAAATTAATAATCTTGCCGTTTAACTGGGCTCTGTACCCGACACCGTTTAGCAGCAGCCTTTTTGTAAATTTATTATTAACGCCTTTGATCATATTTCTGATTAGACTCACACCCAGCCCCAGATACATTGCCTTTTTTTTTACTTTTTCATCGGTTATTTTTACTGAAAGCATATTGTTTTCATTTGTAATTTTAATATTGGGCATAATTGTTTTGGATATGGACCCATTGGGTCCCTTTATTTGTATTTGATTTTCTTTTAATATGCAATCTGTTCCCTTCGGGAGCATGATAGGTTTATTGGAGAAATTAGACATTATGACAACCTCTATCCGTATTAATTACAGTACAAAACAAAGTACTTCCCCGCCGACATTTTGTTTCCTGGCTTCACGGCCGGTCAGTATGCCCTTAGGGGTTGTAAGAATAACCGTAGCATAGCCGTTGGCTATACGCGGGATTTTTTTTACCGATGAATATTCTCTGCGGCTGGATTTGCTGATGCGCGAGATTTCTGTAATTACAGAATTTTTTTTCAAATCATATTTTAAATTTATTATTATATTCTTTTTATTTTCGACACTGAAATCTTCTATATAGCCTTCCTGTTTAAGAATATTTACGATATTTTCCATGATTTTGGAGTGTTTTATTTTAGCTTTTTGATGTTTTACAGCACATGCATTACGAATGATAGTAAGTGAATCAGATATTGTATCTATATTAGCCATTTATTATTCCTTACCAGCTGGCCTTGACCACGCCGGGGATTTGTCCGTCAGATGCCAGTTTTCTAAAACAGATTCGGCACATCTTAAATTTTCGCAGATATCCTCTGGGCCGTCCGCAGAGCAGACATCGACTATATTCTCTGGTTTTAAATTTTTTCGGCCGTAAGTGTTTGGCAATCATTGATTTTTTCGCCATTAATAAATCCTCATACAACTTTTTCTTGTTTTATTTTTTTTTAAAGGGCATTCCCATTAATTCGAGTAAACGCAGGGCCATCTCACGGCTGTCAGTTGTTGTTACGATAGTTATATTAAGTCCGCATATTTTATCTACTTTGTCAAAAACTATTTCAGGGAATACTATTTGTTCTTTTAGGGAAAAGGTATAATTTCCATGCTGATCAAAAGATTTTCTGGATAGTCCGTTGAAATCTCTTACCCTGGGGATTGCAACGTGAATTAAACGACAAAAAAAGTCATACATCTTTTTTCCGCGTAAAGTAACCGCAGCGCCGATTTCCATATCTTTTCGTATTTTAAACTGCGAAATAGCCTTTTTAGCTTTAGTAGCAAGCGCTTTCTGTCCGGAAATAAGGGTTAATTCGTTAAGCGCATTTGTCAGAAGGTTTTTATTTTCCTTGGCAGCCCCTACTCCCATATTAAGAACAATTTTATGAAGCCTGGGCACTGCCATCGCAGATGCTAATTTAAAATCCTGTTTGATGGCAGGAGCCGCTTTTTGTTTATAGTATTCGTAACTTCCGACAACCATGCTGTTTTCCTTTGTCTCTATTTATCGAGTTCGGTATTGCTTTTTTTTGCATAACGAATTTTTTTTCCGTCGATTGTTTTAATACCAATGCGTGTTAATTTTTGGGTTTGCGGGTCGATCAGCATGATTTTTGAAACATGAAGAGGCAGCTCTTTTTCAACAAACCCGCCTTTTTGATCTTCGCGTGTACGTTTGATTCCCTTTTTAATTTTGTTGATACCTTCGATTTTGACTCTCAGGTTAACTCTGTCAATTTCTGTAATTTTTCCTTCTTTCCCCTTTTCCTTTCCGCTTATGACCCTGACAATATCGTTTTTTCTGAATTTTAACTTGATTTTCCCGGAATTACTGCCGGATCTTTTATACTTTTTTTTCTGCTGAATCATAATTTACACAACCTCGGGAGCTAAAGATATTATTTTCATAAATTGTCTGTCTCGCAGCTCGCGTGCAACAGGCCCAAAAATTCTTGTTCCCCGCGGATTTAAATCCGTTCCAATAATGACTGCTGAATTGTCGTCAAACCTGATTGTACTTCCGTCATTACGTTTTATGCTTTCTTTAGTACGGACTATTACCGCCTTAACCACACTGCCTTTTTTCAATGGCGAATTGGGAATGGTATCCTTTACCGAACAGACAATGACGTCGCCGATATGTGCTGTACGTTTTTTACTTCCTCCCAAGACCTTGATACACATGACTTTTTTTGCACCGCTGTTATCAACCACATTAAGAGTAGTTTGAACCTGTATCATGACTGTGTTGCCTCTTCCTGATTAGATACATCGTTTTGCTTTTTATTCAATATTTTGGAAACATCATCTTTTAATACAATATCATCAATATTTTCGTTTTTTTCTTTAATTATCTGTTTTAATGTGAATCGTTTTGTTTTGCTTAACGGGCGGCATTCTAAAAACGAAACTATATCTCCTGGGCGGCATTTATTATTCTCATCATGAATTTTATAGTTTTTGCTCCATTTAAAACGTTTTTTATATGTTTTATGTATTTTAAAAGTATCTACTCGAACCACAGCTGTTTTTTGCATTTTATTGGATACAACAACACCTTCCAGTATTCGTTTATTTTTTTTCATCTGCCTTAACCCTTTTTTCAGCTATTGTTAATTGTGTTAAAACCCGCGCCAGTTCTTTTCGGCATTTTTTTAATTTTGAAGTGTCCTGCAGCTTGGATAAAGTTTTGTCAAAACGGAGTTTACGCCATTCTCCTCTGATTTCTTTTTCACGTTCCAGAAGCCGTGCCGGTTCCAGATTTGTATAATCTTGTGTTTTCTCTGCCATAGTTATACTTCTTTTTTAATAATTTTACATGCTATCGGCAATTTAAATGATGCCTTTCGTAAAGATTCAAAAGCCTGAATCTCTGGTACGCCCCCGATTTCAAAAAGAATTCTTCCAGGTTTGACAGGCGCTACCCAATACTCAGGAGATCCTTTTCCTTTACCCATTCTGGTTTCGGCCGGAAGTTTTGTGTAAGGTTTATCAGGAAAGATCCTTATCCATAGTTTTCCGCCTTTTTTAAGCGAACGATTGATTGCAACTCTGGCAGCTTCAATCTGATTGGCAGTTATCCAGGCGCTTTGCAATGTAAGAAGCCCGAATTCACCAAAAGAGATTGTAGTGCCTCTTTTGGTGCTGCCGCGCATTTTTCCGCGCTGCTGTTTGCGATATTTAGTTTTTGCCGGCATCAACATGTAGGCAACTCCTTATCTTTTTGTTAGTAACTCTGGCTGATCTTTGGCAGTATCTTCTTTGGACATAGTGCCGATGCCCTTGTTAATCCATACTTTTATACCGGTCAAACCATATTGCGTAAGCGCTTCATAATGTGCGTAATCTATGTCTGCTTTAAGTGTATGTAAAGGAATGGATCCTTCTTTAAATTTTTCTTCTCTGGCAATATCCGAGCCTGCCAGTCTGCCTGAAATTTCTATTTTTATACCCTTGGCACCATTCTTTATTGCGCTGGATATTGCCTGTTTTATTGCTCTTTTGTAAGAAATTCGCCCTTCGATCATGCGTGCAATATTCTGACTTACAATTTTTGCGTCAATTTCTGTATTTCTTACTTCGTTAATGTTTAAATTCAGTTTTTTAGGCGTCAATTTTTGAAGCTCTTCGCGCAACTGTTCGATATCTTTTCCTTTTTTTCCGATAAGTAATCCAGGCCGAGAAGCATAGATATAGATATTTACACTATCCTGAAACCGGCGGATTTTAATATCTGAGATATCAACTTTTTTTAAATCGTTGCTGGTTTTTATTTTTTTCATTATATATCTGCGAAGTTTAACGTCTTCTATTAAAAAATCACCAAAATTTTTTTCTGCGTACCAGAGACTTTCCCAGGTACGGGTAATTTTTAAGCGTAAACTACGGGGATTTACTTTTTGCCCCATCTATTCTTCTCCCTGATATTTTTTTGTTTTTTTAGTTAAACGTATTTTTGAGATCTGATCGGTAAGTATAATAGTAAGATGCGATGTGCGTTTATTGATACGATCCGCGCTTCCCCTTGCTCTGGGCATTATCCTTTTAAGTGTAGGCCCCTGATTGACCATGATATTTAAAATTAACAGTTTGTCAGTATCTACATTTGGAGTTTTTTGCAGATAATTATTTTCAGCTGCCTTGATAGCCTTTAAAATATATGCTCCGGCTCTTTGGGGAAAGTTAAAAAGCTGAGCTTTTGCCTTTTTCACTGTTAATTTTTTTAAAGCGTTTCCTATTTTTGCAATTTTTCTGCGGGAAGAACGAAGATAGCGTTGAGTTACCTGTATTTCCATTTGTTATTTCCTGTCTCCGGCATGCATTTTAAAAATACGGGTAGGTGAAAATTCACCTAATTTATGCCCAATTAAATTTTCAGAAATGTGTATAGGAATAAATTTTTTACCATTGTACACCATTATCGTATGCCCAACCATTT
>DNNS01000047.1 GCA_003497555.1 Spirochaetia bacterium | reverse complement strand
CCTGCGGCAACGACGTAGATGGCTTAGGTTCCGAAAGGCTAGTTACCAGGGAGGTAATGTGAAGAATATTCCACCAGTAAACATCGGTATTGCTGCTGTCAGCCGGGACTGTTTTCCCGTTGCTTTGTCCGCAAGCCGGAAAAATAAAGTTGTGGAAGAATGCAGAAAACTGAATCTTCCGGTATGCGGACTTGAAATTATTATTGAAAACGAAAAAGACATGCTGAAAGCGCTGGATGAGGCAAAAAATAAAAACGTCAACGCGCTGGTTATTTATTTGGGAAATTTCGGTCCTGAAGGTCCGCTATCCATGCTGGCCCGGTATTTTCATGGACCGGTTATGGTATGCGCTGCCAGTGAAGAAAGCGGCAATAATCTGATTGACGGACGCGGCGATGCATATTGCGGAATGCTTAATGCCTCATATAATTTTAATCTCCGGAACCTGCATCCGTATATTCCGGAATATCCGGCAGGTACTTCTTCTGAAATTGCAGTTAAAATTGCAGATTTTATACCAGTGGCGCGTATTCTGCTTGGATTAAAAAAACTTAAAATTTTCAGTTTTGGGCCGCGGCCGCAGGATTTTTTTGCCTGTAATGCGCCGATAAAGGCCCTGTATGATTTGGGCGTGGAAATAATGGAAAACAGCGAACTTGACCTGTATGATGCATATAAATGCGCCGGGAACGCAGCGGAAATAAAAATTATATCAGCCTCTATGGCAAAAGAACTCGGAAGCGGAAATAATTATCCCGACCTTCTGGAAAAACTGGCGCAATACGAAACCGGGCTTATCCGCTTTATGGAAAAAAATCTGGGCGCAAGCGAGTATGGAATTTTTGCCAACAAATGCTGGCCTTCCTTTGAAAAATATTTCGGATTCGTTCCCTGCTATGTAAATGCCCGCCTGGCGGAACAGGGAATTCCGGTTTCCTGCGAGGTTGATATTTACGGGGCATTAAGCGAGTATATAATAACCCTGGCAACACTGAATCCGTCAACTATTCTTGATATCAACAATACTGTTCCCTATGATCTGCAGAAAGAAGCGGGAATTAACGATTATGAAAATAATGACTTATTCATGGGTTTTCACTGCGGTAATACCTGTATTTCCTGCATGAAAAATTACGCTATGAAGTATCAGTTAATCATGCACAGGCTGATGGAGCCGGGTATAGATCCTGATATCACACGCGGTACTATTGAAGGCCGGATAAAACCGGGTAAAACAACCCTGTTCCGCCTGCAATCGGGCGCAGATACCATACTCCGCTCTTATATTGTTCAGGGTGAAATACTTGATGCGGATCCAAGATCATTCGGCGCTATCGGAATTTTTGCAGTCAGGGAAATGGGCAGATTTTACCGGCACGTGCTGATAGAAAAAAATTTTCCGCATCACAGCGCTGTTGGTTTTGGACATGCCGGGAAAACCCTGTTTGCGGTAATGAAAATACTGGGGGTTTCCGATATTGCTTTTAATCAGCCGAAAGGCATGTTGTACCCGGGTGAAAATCCGTTTCAGAATATGGCATGCTGATAAATTTCCGGTTTGGAAATAAAATCCGTAAGCAGTGAAAAAAATTTTGATTATGCAAATAATCATAGGGCGGTTTTTCTGTTGAACACCTGAGCTTATCTATGCATTAGATCAAAATGCGGATTTCTGGCTTTTTTCCTGATTTGACGGTTTGAAAAACTGTTTTCTCTTGCTATTAATCCGGTTTTCCATCTAGACAATATACCCCCCTCCCAAATCTGTGTATTGCCGCAAATTTGTCCGGTTAAATACTTGTTTTGTTTATTGAAAATCCAAACCGGATGGATCACAAATTAACAATATGATAATTATGAATCTGCAAAATATTTATATTTACCTCTCTCTTGTTTTTATTTAAAAAATTATAACAAAAACCCTTGACATTCTGTTTGTTTTGGTTTATAATGACTACATTGATGAATACAGTTCCGTATTAAGGAATCAAAATGAAAGATAAAATGCCGGTAAAAGTAATCAAAAAAGCTTTTGATCTGCTAGAGCAGGTTATAGTTGCATCGATGTTTGATAAAATATCCTCGCTTTCCATCCTGGCATCTGAATTGAAAATACCAAGAAATACAGCGCGTAATATTTTAAAAACAATGATCCAGTGCGGTTACATAGATCAGGATAAAAACCAAAAATATATCCCTGGAAATAAATGCCGCCAAATCTCATTACTAAACACTATTTTTTCTCCGCTTGTTATTGAAAATTCTATCAAGCCTTTAATGGATCAGCTGGGAGATATCCTTGGTGAAACCTGTATTTATGTTGGCTTGATTTGCGGCAGGCGCATCCCTCTTTACTGCACAGATTCCAATGAAATTATATCGGTTAATCTAAAAAAGCTGAATGATAATTTTTACTTTAGAGCCACCGGACGAATACTCTGTGCTTTTGCCGGTACAGAGGAATTAAAATCTATTGTAGAAACAAATGGCATGCCGGGAGCGGCATGGAACAATATAAATGACATTAAAAGTCTTCATTCGGAAATTAAAAAACTTAGAACTTCGGGTATCTGTTTAACTGAAAACAAAGCAGCAGGCCTCAGATCCTTTGCGCTCCCTGTGCTCTCTGACAAAGGTGTTCTTATGGGGTCGATCGGATGTTACCTTGCCGCTTTTAAATACAATAAAAAAAAATCAGAAAAAATCATATATGAAATGAAAAAATTTAAAATTAAAATAGAAAAAGAATTATCTTGCTACTCTTAAATTAATTTTTTTCCAGGAGGAAAACAGTGAAAAAAAGAATAACTTATGCAATCAAAAATGAAGCATATCGGCTTGGAGCTGATTTNNTGGTAATATTGAAAGATGCAAACATGCGCCCATAATGATGAGTCCGCAAGGAATTTTTCCTGAGGCAAAAGGTATCATTGTAATGGGTCTTCATTATCCTGATGCCTGTGTTGAGCGCGGAGGGGACACCCATCCGCAGGATATGGGCTCCTACACCGTGGGCGGCATTATGAGTACAAGACTTGATGAGCTTTCATACAGACTTGCAACCTTTATCGAAAAAAAAGGCTTTAATGCTGTTCCTATCAGCGCAAGTCATATATGGCGCTATAAGGAATATAAGAAACTAAATGTGATTTTTGCACCGGATATAAGCAACATCTACATGCCTGTTGTAGCTGGTCTTGCAGATATGGGATATAGCGGTCTTGCTTTAACCCGGGAGTACGGCGCGCATAACCGTTTTGTTACTATAATAACGGATGCAGAATGCGAGCCCACACCCCTTGTTAAGCCTGGTACGAACTGCGACTCCTGCATGCTCTGTAAAAAAAATTGCCCATCACAAGCGCTTTCCAAAGAAATTGACGGAGAATGTGTGTTAAAAATTGAAGATTACGAATATACATTTCCCAAAAAAAATCTCTGGCGCTGTGCCTGGGGCGAACATTTTGACCTTGATCTTGACATTGAATTACCTGATAAAGTAAATGAAGAAGTTATTATTGAATATGTAAAAAAATATGGAAGGCGCGGGCCGGAAGCTGGTCAATGTCTAAAGTTCTGTCTGCCAAAAAACCTGCGTTCTTTTGACAAAAGCTATTCCCGATCCCCTGTCCGAAAGTACCATATTACCTATAATGAAGAGATTGAACCCCGAGCGGTTTGTGATAGCCTTATTGCCGGGCTTTATGACAAGGGAATAGAACTGGTTGCGGTTACATCGCGAAACGAGCTTGAAGAAAAAGGAATTAATCCGGATGAAGCTTTACCTAATGCCGTATCAGCTATAACGGTCGGCTATATAATTAATGATATTAAAAAACTTGATACGCAGAAAAAAAGCATTCTTGCTGACTGTATTAAGTTAAAGATTCATTCTGTATGTTATGATCTTTGCAGGGATATTGAAAAACTTGGTTTTAGAAGCATAATGACAAGAGAAACCGACGGCACAGTCTACGGCCAAATCATCGATAGTGTAACTAAAAATATTTTTCCTGCCGGGGTGTCGGAAAATTCCGTTCTGCTGCTGAATACGGTTATAACCAGAAAAAAAATTCCAGATCATATTTCCAAACCTGTTTTGGAAGAAGTAAATAAACAATCGAAGATAACTTTTCTTACCAGTGAAATAAAAAATTATGCACAAGCAATCGGCTTTGACATGATTGGAATCAGCAGCGCCCAAAGAATTAATTCCATTGCGGATAAAATCGCGCCCTGGTTTACTGATAAAAAAAGAATTATTGCCCTGGACAAGGCCATACTGCATGCTGCCTGGGATCCTGAAATTTCAGAAGAATTGCAAAATGTAAAAAAAACTGATGATTATCTTGCAGGAGCAAGATCGGTTATTGTATTGGGCCTCAGGTTCCATAAAAAAACAATTGAACGTACCGGCTTGCCTCCTGCTGAAGCTGCAGGCCCCTTTGCTTTTGAAGCCTATGAAACCTCGCGGCTTTGCCATATATTCGCATTACAAGTTCTTAAAAAGCTGGAATATTATGGCTACAGGGGGCAAATAGTATCTGATATGTTAAATACAGCTTCATATATGGCAACTCCCCATGGCCTGCAGCCGGATCTACGCTCAAATCGATTCGCTGCTCTGGCTGCAGGGCTGGGTGTACTAACGGTTAATGGGCATATAGCAACCAGGGATTTCGGATTAAAACAGCGTTTTATTGCAATTGTTACAGACGCAGTACTTGAAGAAGACCAACTTGTCAACCCCCGGCTCTTTGATTTATGCGAAACCTGCGGAGAAAAATGCATTAAAGCCTGCCCGGTTGCTGCATTCAATTCCCAGCGTATCAGTTTCAATCTTGAAGAAAATTCATATTCCTTTTTTGATCTTGATCAACAAAAATGCGACTGGTCCCAACGGTATGCACTTGTGAAAGATAGCGGCTTTAAATATGTCGGCTCCGAAACTGATATATATCCGGATAAGGAGATCACAGCCGAGAACCTGAGCTCTGCTCTTAAAAAGCTTCATCCTATCGGAAAACACAGACCTGTTGTTGCGCAACCTTGTCTTTTAAGTTGTCCCTATATGAGAACAAATGAAATCGAAAAAACAGGAACTACATAATGAGATGTAATTTAAAATTTTTTATTATAAAATCATAATATAACGAATGAAAAAAAGAAAATCCTATACCTCGCCAGATTCATCAAAACTGCTTATTATAGATAATTTACCTGAACCCTTTTTCTGTATTCGAGAAAATACACATAAACCATATTTCTGCGGTGAAAAACATTCTCATTTTTTTTATCAAATTATCTTTACAATTAAAGCAAATTGTATTTTAGAAACAACACAAGAATATAAAATAAATCCATGTAATGTAATTATCATACCTCCGCTATTACCTCACAGATGGATTAGCCAAGATAATATAAATTTCCATACATTTAACTTTAATTTGCATCATGATATAGAACAATGGAGTGAATTAAAACAATATCTTGATTTTGTAACAAATAATCACCAAATTATATATATTGTAAAATCCGAAAAAAATCAGTTGTTGAAAATAAACAAAATAAAAGAGGAATATAACAATGGGCTGCTTGGCTATAAATATATGGCATATACAGAAGCTTTCTCAATGCTTTTTGAAATTTTACGCATTGCTGTTGCAAGCCGCACCGCAACATATAAAAACCATCAGATTATGAATAAATTTGATAAAGCAATTTGGTACCTGGAAAATAATTATTCAAAAAATATTACTTTAAAAGACATCGGCCTGCTTTTAAATTTAGACCCAAAATATTGCTGTTATTTATTTAAAAAAAAATTTAAAATTACTCCAATAAAATTATTAAATAATATCCGTTTAAAAAAAGCAAAAATTCTTTTACGCGATCCAAATATCAAGATCAAAGAAATTGCATTCATGGTTGGTTTTAATGATGAACATTATTTTTCTAAAATATGCAAAAAAATAACAAACAAAACGCCAAAAAAATTGCGCGAGCAATTTTTTATTCAATATTCACTTAAATAACCGCGTTATAAATCTGAATTTTAACCACTATAAACAGAATATTTTCTATTGTTTTTTAAAAATATTTCATTACAATTAAATTAATATTTTATAAAAAAAGGTATGACATGTTAACTTCCAAAAAAATCAAAAAACTTGCTAAAAAAAATGGTGCTGATCTAGTTGGTATAACAACCATGCATAGATTTGAAGGGCTTCCAAAGCAAATGGATCCGCGGACTATTTTTCCAGAGGCTAAGTCAATGATAGTCCTCGGTTTCAGAATGCTCCGGGGTAATTACAGGGGAGTAGAAGAAGGTACTTTTTTTGCAACCCATAATCTTATGGGATATGAAGGAACTCGCTGGATTTTTCAGCCCGTTGTTTTATGGAATTTCACAAAAATTTTAGAGGATCATGGATTTGAATCAATACCAATACCCGATCACTTTCCGTGGAGCAATATAGACAATATAAATCCAGATAATATAGGCCAGGATTTTTTATATGTAAATGTATCTAACTATGGAAAAACCGGCAATACCTGGTCTCGCCCGGTAGATTCTGAGAGACCAAAACCTGATGTGTTTTTTCAGCTGAAAATTGCAGGCAGCTTGGCCGGCTTAGGAGAAATTGGACATAGCGGAATTTTTTTAACTCCGGAATATGGGCCGCGACAAATGCTCGCTGCCATTATTACAGATGCTCCGCTTGAACCTGATCCTGTTTTTCAAGGGTCAATATGTGATAATTGTATGGAATGCGTTAAAAATTGTCCGGCAAAAGCAATATCAACACACGAAAAAGTAAAAATACAGTTAATAGATAATAGTTTTGAATGGGCCAAGCTGGATTTTAATCGTTGCAGTATAGCTCTGCACGGCGGAGTAAAAGATTATAATCCATTTATGTTAACAAAAGAAGATGAAAAAGGTTTTACGGAAGCTCCTTATACCAAATCCATGCATTACAAAATAGGGCCTCACTATCAATACGGCAGAAGTATTAGCGGGTTTAGAGGGTGCCATATTGCCTGTATGATTCATCTCGAAGAAAAAGGTATATTAAAAAATAAATTCAAAAATCCTTTTAGAACAAAACAACCATGGAAAATCAATTGGGATATCGCTGACAAATTATCAGAAAAAATAGAAGAAGACGAATAAAATACTCCACCGTAAATTTTTATTCAGATATTATAGATGAACATCGTAAAATGCCTATGTTATGAATAAAAATAAAAAAATGAATGCTTCCTGATCTCATTCAGGATTACTATGGTACTGTAAAACAATACTTCTGACAGAATAGGAGGAATAGATGATCAATTCGCAAAAAATAAAAAAAATTTCCAAAGATGCCGGTGCCGACATAGTGGGTATTGCATCTATGGATCGCTGGGAAGGAGCGCCTAAACAAATGGATCCGCGCTATATTCATCCTAACGCTAAATCAATGATAGTGTTGGGATTCCGGCATTTCAGAGGTTTATTCCGCGGTATTGAAGAAGGAACTTTTTTTTCACTTTATAGTTCGATGGGTTATGCGGGTATTAATGGAACTTATCAGCCTTTAGTGCTCTGGAAAATCGGTAAAGTTATTGAAGATAATGGGTATGAGGCAGTTTGTATTCCAAACCGCTGTTTATGGGGAAATACGGATGCTTCAGGAATAGAACCTGAAAAGACCGGTAAAGAAAATTATGCGCATAGCCGGCCGGTTGAAAATGTAAAACCAGCGCCAAATATATTTGTACAGGTTAGAATAGCTGCTTTCCTGGCAGGCCTGGGAGAAATAGGCTGGTCTAAAATGTTTTTGTCACCTGAATTTGGACCGCGCCAGAGGCTGGCTCTGATAATTACCGATGCTCAGTTAGACCCAGACCCGCTTTATAATGGCCCTCCGCTTTGCGATCGTTGCATGATGTGTGCAAATGCCTGCACAAACAATGCAATACCAAGAGATAAAACAATAAAAATAACTTTAGCCGGCCGGGAAATAGAATGGGCGGATATTGATATGCTTAAATGTTCTTATGGATTCTGCGGTTCTTCAGAATTTCATAATCCGTTTATGGTTACAGAAGAGGATAAAAAGAAATTTAACAGTGAAAAAAGAATTGAAGCCCGTGATTATAAAATTAATCCGATTGATGGTTATTCCCGGGCATTAGAAGGAGCCAGCGGATGTATACGTGCCTGTATGATACACCTGGAACAAAAAAGAAAAATTAAAAATTTGTTTAATAATAAGTTTCGCAGGAAAAAGCCATGGAAATTAGATAAAATAGCAGCTTCGGATTAAAAATTTTGTAATATTAACTTTATTCTATTGGATCATATATTATTTTGAATTATTAAAAATCTATAATATTATTCTTTCTGCTATTTCATGGAGGATGTTATGAGAAAATTTATTGGCGCTGCAATTATCCTGGCTGTCTTGATTGTATACCCAACAGAAAAAACAATTTCCAAAGAAACCACCCTGGATTTTAAATCATTTAAACTGAATATAGATTGTTTCGGTGTTATTACCAAGATAAGTGCTGATTTCATCAATATCATTGATCTAATTCACATATACGATACCTGCAATTATGAAGGGAAAAAGGGAAAAACAATAATAAGGCAACCTGCTATTCAGAAGATCAAAGATAAAAATAATTTACTTGTAGTAGTTTCTGATGATAATCTGTACTTTGAAAGAGAGGGAATAGTAGGAAATGAACAATATGCTGAATATGCGCAATATTTTCAAAAGGTAAAAATAAATATCTCCGGTCTAATAACTTTTGATTACGCTATCATGCTTTTACAAGACATAACATACATTAATTCTATACCAATACCGCAAATAAGAATAGAATTGCCAAGATCCGTATTCGTTGAAAAAGGTATGAAAATCGATAGCCTAAATGGCTCTATACTTAAAACTCTTACCGGAAATTACGATAAAGAAAATTTTCAGCAAATTATATCTTGTTCCTCGGTATATTTCAGCCTGGATTCAGGCATATTGAATATTAATGCCGGAGAAAATAATAAATTCACAATTATTGATGCGCTCTCTTGGGGTCCTCAAAACCAGTATCTTGATCTGCGTTTTATTAATATGTCATATAAGTCGGTATTAAAACCTTTTTTAAGCCCTAAAGGCTCAAAAGTCCAATATTTATTTACAATACAGCTTCCCGTTGCAAAAAAAGGCACAATTCCTGATAAATTTTAACCTTTGAACAATTATTTTTTATTAATTACAATGTAGGATTATTGATGCAATTAGATTCCATTATACCAAAAAACCACTAAATAAATTTTCCAGGGAGTCATCATGCCTCTGCGGGACACCCGAAACAATGAAAATGTTTCATGTTGGTCCACAAGGACATGTTGAGGCAGGACCAATACCCCAGCCCTCTTAGAGGGCAATGGGAATATTTT
>DNNS01000740.1:4677-5340 GCA_003497555.1 Spirochaetia bacterium | reverse complement strand
AGGCTCATTTTGTCGGTTCGATCGCTGGACTGGAATGTTCGATTATCAATCCGGTAGGGGAAAAAACTGCTCGCTCTACGAACTATTATAATCGTGTAACAGCTTCAATCAATCTTAATTGTAAAGTGATTCATCTTGATGATAATCGTGAAAAATTGCAGTCTGTTAAAAATAAATATGGTCAAGGAGCTACGATTTTTGATCCCGGCCATCTAGGCAGTGTATTGCTGACATCCGAGATGAACGACATCTCAATTAATGATATTATTGCCGAATTCAATATTGAAACCTGGGATGAATATTATAAACGGAGTATGAGTCATCGCTATACTCCAGGCAATATGGAATTATAAAACGTAATCATGGCACCCGCAGGTAAATTCCAATAAAACAAGCGGATTCGATTTGCTGTATTTTTTAACTTATCAGCAGAATCTGTGGTCATTTCAATTCTACACAGATCGTTTTAAAGGTAAAATTTTTATCTGGACACTGTGGAAAAACCGACTATAGTGAAAAAAAAATACTTTCGGGAAATAAGTATTTATCACCTAAACACAGAATATGTTATAACCAGTTAAAAAAAATACGCTTGATTATTACAGGTATTCCCAAAAAACTAAAAATTTCCATATAATTGTCATTGTTTCGGGTGTTCAAGCT
>DNNS01000740.1:0-4653 GCA_003497555.1 Spirochaetia bacterium | reverse complement strand
GTGAAACATTTTCATGGTTTCGGCGTGGGTAATGCTCAATACCGACTCCCTATATTTTTACTGCCCCGGTATACTACTGCCTATGCGCCCTGCGCAATGGTTATATTTAACACCTTACAACATCCCGGCTTTTAAAGCTTAAAAACTGGGAATTGGCAAGATTTAACACTGCGTATCATCCGCAGTTGTTTAGCATAAAGAATCTATACAACAAGGTATTCTGATTCCTTATGCAAGATTATTTTTTCCAAGATTTATTTCTATATCTCCCCGGCGTTGTATTCATATGTTTTTTAAAACAGAAAATAAAATTGGAAACTGAATTAAAACCAGACTGACTCATTATTTCATAGATGCTTTTATCCGTGCTGTCCAGAAGATTGCATGCATACTGAATTTTTTCATTATTAATATAATCAATAATGGATATTTTTAATTTTTCCTTGAACGCGGAACTTATATACTGTTTTGTCAGGCCTGTTATAGCAGCAAGGCTGTCAAGATTGATCTTTTCAGTTAAATTACGGCTGATATAATCAATAATTACTTTAATAAAGTTATGTCTTGGTCTGTATTCAGGATATAATTTTTCATACTCCAGGATAATTGTCCTTAATAAAACTTCAAAACTCCGGTATAAAATTTCTCTTTGTTTCACTCGGTATTCTGCTCTGTTAAAGATATCTACAAGAGAAAAAGCCAAACTGAGAATCCTGTCAAATATTTCCCCATCAAGATGAATCTTGTAACGAAAAAGCCTGTCATCACGGATAAACGGTTCAAGTGATTGAAACTGCAAAAGGTTTCTGTTGTCTGAGCTCAAAACAACATTTCTGTACAATATTCGAGGCAGGAAAGGAACATGGAGAGTTTGCAGAGTCCGTTCCTTGAAATGATATGAAAACTTTGTGTTATTGTTATGAAAAAAAATATCTCCCTTTTGAATATTATATTCGTTTTTATCTATCTTAAGAAAAGCCTTTCCCTTAATAACAATAACAAGTTCAAGAAAACCATGAATATATTCAATACCCGGCNNCTTTTATAATGAGGAACCAGGCCGATCTCGAAAGCCCGGTCTGTAAACAGAAGATTCTGAGATTTACTATCCTTGCAGAAACTTTGAACAAGAAGTGCTTTGCGCTCCTGCAATCCTGTTACCAGATATTTTGAATTAAATGTAATATACGGTTGATTTTCCTGCTCTATCATACAGTTATTACGAAATATTACAATTCAACAATGCTCTTTTTTCCATGCAAACTAACTTTATAATAAAATTCAAAATATTGGAATCAGGATTGTATAAAATATTACATTTAAATTTAAGTAAAATATATTAAAATACTGGAAGAATCATGTTAAATTGTGTATTATTCTTAAGATATCAATAATTTACCGGAGAGGCCAATGAAGTGTAATAAAATTCTAATGATATTTTTTCTGATAGTACTGCTTGCTGCGCAGACCGCATCAAGCGGCGCGCCGATTTTCTCAAACGGCAATTTTGAAAGTTTTTCAGAAGGCAAGCCTTCCCACTGGTTTATACACGGTAATGTTGTCAGGATTGAAGGGGAGTACCCGCGGGGAAAATACTGCATGCTTATGAAATCAGGCCTTGAGGAAAGATCCGGAAGATCAGCTCAGAAAGAAGAAAAAGAAAAGGCCGCATATCTTGGATTGCCTTCAGTGGAATACGCGCCTAANNCAAAGCAATTTATCCTGACCCGGGAGTGGGCTAAATATATATACAATTATAATTTCCCGGAAAAAATCTGGGCGGATAAAAACTGTAATCTTACTATTATCGTGAGTTATAGCGGCGCATATATTGCAGAAGTAACAGCTGTAAAGCAGGATAAGGCAGTTGATGAAAAAAAACCAAGCGGAATATCATGGACGGAAGAAAGGAAAAATATTCTCATCAATGCAGGATTTGAGCTGAAATGGGGAGGGTGGGGTATGGATCTTTGCTCGGATAATGAACCCGGGCCGTCCGTGGAGTTTGATTCCAAAGTAATACACTCCGACGGCTATTCATTAAAGATGCCTGCGCATAACGGTATTTCCAGTATGCGATACAATATGGATCCTGATCAGACATACACTCTTTCTTTTTATGCAAGGAGCGATGATACTGCCAAATATGAGAATATAAATGATTGCGCTTCAGTACTGGCGCTTCATCCCACATGGCAAAATAAAAAAATCACAATAAATCAGTTTGGCAAAAACTGGCAAAGATATTCCATAACCTTCAAGGGGAAGGAAATTCAGGGAAAACCAAGGCAGATGAAAACCTGCCCCCCGTATGAAATNNAAACAGCATGTATATCAAAATTACCACCAAAAAAGCCGCAGCATGGTTTGATTCATTTCAGCTTGAAAAAGGAGTGCTTACGGAATACAGGCCTGAAATTGATATCAGCGCGGAAGCAACAGTAAAAAACAGTATGTATCTGCAGAATAAAAAAGCGGAAGCTGTAATACATATTCAGCACCAGGGCGGTATTAAAAAAAAGCTTCTGCTTTCATGGATAATAAATACTGTTTACGGAAATGTACTTCAGAAAAAAGAAATAATCCTGGATCTGACAAAAAAAGACACAAGCTCCATGAAGACCGAGATACCTTCAGGAATACAGGGTGTGATGAATATGGTTATTATTCTGACCGATGAAAACAAAAACTTTATATCCCAAAGCAAATGGCGTTATTTTGTAATTGACAGTTTTGATAAATTTCAAAATCCCATGCTGGGATACCAGAATGACGGAATTGATCAATGGCCCTTATGGCTGATAAACACAAGAGCTGAAATTCTTTCATTTCTCGGCATTGGCTATACTAAAATCGCGCTGTTCATGTTAAGCCATTCTGATGCTTCAAAGTCCTATGATACGGCGATTAAAAACATTACAAAAATAAATAAAGATTACGGCCTTGAAGTCATGGCCCATATCGACTTTCCTGCGGGGCATAACCTGAACGCATATACATATAGAAAAAAAGAAAAATTTGAGGAACCTTCGGTTGATGAGGACAAGGCTTATGCGGAGTTTTTCGGAAAGCACTTTCTCGAAAATAACAAAAAGTATAGCGGCTATATAGACAAATGGTATATTTTCGGGGAACCGAACCTGTACAGGGATCAAAACGGAAAATCAATCATGCCTCCGGAACGGGCCGCCGGGATTTACAAGGCAGTATATGAACAAGCCGCAAAATCAGGAGAGAAAGTTTTTATTGGCGGCAGTATGAACGGCTCTGACTTTACCTATCTTGATAAACTTTTTCAAAACAACGCTGGGAAATATATGGACAGGATGAATTATCATTCCTACAGGGTCAGCCCTGAATCTCCGTTTCTATACGGCGACATCATCAAGATGAGGGAGATTATCAACAGATATAATAAAAACATAGGTCTTGTGAACGGAGAACAATATTATGGTATCAGAGATGAATATACTACATGGGGAGAATTCGGAGCTCATTATTTTGCGGATGATGAAGCCGACCATGCGGGACGCATGGTGCAGAACTTTCTCCATCACCTGGCAGCAGGTATCCAGATGTGCTATTTTAACTGCAAGGGAACTATCTTTCAGATCGGCAGATCTGATCCTGTACACTATTATTATGCTTACAGCGGTTTGCGCGCTGCATCAAAATTTCTTAATGGAGTGAAAAAGGGCGTCTATTTTGAAGCCCATAAAAGTCTGCGTACATTTATATTTGAAAAACCGGACGGTATACGGCTTGTAACAGTGAATACACGGGAGTTTGGAAAAAACGGCGCAATGGAACTACCCGCATGCTCTAGTCATGCCTGTGATTTTAACGGGAACAGACTGGAAACTAGAAATCTTTCCTTGTCATGGCTGCCTTCCTATATCTTTTTTAAAAAAAATATTCCCGCTGAAGAGATAATAGCAGAGCTCCGCAATATAAAATACAAAGGTCTTGAAATTCCAATACAGATCGCATATGATATCTCCGAAGACAAAGACAAGATAACGATGACATTATCCAATCCCTATGGCAGCCCTGTACCGGGAAAACTTTATTTTAAAAGCGTACCTGCAGGCTGGAGCGGTTTTAATGATATCAAGTTTGATCTGAAGGCCAATTCCACACTTGATTGCTCTTTTAATGTACCCCAATCTGATTTTAAATGGAAGAATGATATACGGATCGATTATGCCCTTGAATGCGGGGATATTATCGAAGATCAATCAGCCAGATTCCCGACAATATTCGCAAAAAAAATAAAAAATTTGAAAATAGACGCTGATCTGGCTGATTGGAACGGTGCGGAATGGATGAGTCTGGGCGAAGATACGATGCTCCTTACAGAGCTTACAGAAAAATCATTAAAACGAGTTTACAAAGGCAGGAATGATTTTACCGGAGACATCGCTGTATCATGGGATGAAAATTCTTTTTTCATAGCATTAAAAGCCCATGACGATGAAATTGTTTTTAATGGCATACCCGGAATATTCTGGCAAAGCGATTCCTTTCAGTTATATTTCGACCAGCAAAACAACGCGAAAAAAGGGAAGAATTATGACAGTGATGATGCAGTATACCAGATAGGCCTGGACCAGAACGGAAAGCCTGTTGCGTGGCTTGAGAAAAACCCTACCG
>DNNS01000756.1 GCA_003497555.1 Spirochaetia bacterium | reverse complement strand
CAGGCAGTTCACCATATAATCGCCTGACAAAATCTTCCCCAGACATAGGCTTCCCTTCAGGGGCCCAGAAGGTGGTTGCCATCATATGCTGAATTGCCCTTTCCTTTCCATCGGAAAGTTTAATCTTGATTTTACTATTCTTCTTGCAAACACAGGGCTTTTCGCCGCATTTCGGACAAAGCTCTTTCTCACATCTGCAAGGATGATAACCGCATGCCGGACAAACCGGCTTTTCACAAATACAAGGTTGCTGCCCGCATTTAGTGCAGACTTTTGGCGGTTCCTTATCACAGATACAAACAAGCTTGCCGCAAACAGAGCAAGGCTCCGGGTCGCCATCCCATTCCTGGTCATTGAAATGTTCATACGCCTTTACAAAATCATAGATTGTAAAATAATCCTTGCCGTCAAAAAGTCTGGTTCCCCGCCCAATTATCTGTTTAAACTCTATCTTTGAATTAATCGGGCGCATTAAAACAATACTGCGGATATTACGGGCATCAACACCGGTAGATAATTTCTGTGAAGTAGTNNTGTCTTGAAATATACGAAGGAACTTTTCACCTTCATTGCCGTCATTCGCGGTAACTCTGACACAATAATCAGGATTATTGCTCTTCTTCATCTGATTAAAAAGATTCCTTACAGCCAAAGCATGATGCTGGGTAGAGCAAAAAACAAGAGTTTTCTGATTTTGGTTTATCAGCTCCATAAAAATCTTTACCCTGTACTTCTCTCTGGCTTCGATTTCGATAATCCTATTAAAATCTTCTTCAGTATAGCGTTTGCCAGCTTCCGGTTCACCAGATAAAACATCATCATCGGGAGTGTAGACATAATCATCAAGTGTTGTAGAAATCTGCTTGACCTTAAATGGAGTCAAGTAACCGTCATTGATTCCATCTTTCAATGAATAAACATAAACCGGCTCTCCGAAATAAGCATAAGTATTAGCGTTGTCATAACATCTGGGGGTAGCGGTAAGACCAAGCTGCACCGCTGGAGAGAAATATTCCATTATTCCGCGCCAGTTACTTTCATCATTTGCACCGCCGCGATGACACTCATCTATTATAATAAAATCAAAGAAGTCAGAAGGATAATCGCCGAAATTAGGTTTGGAATTACCTTCATCGTCTGTTCCGGTCATAAAAGTCTGGAATATAGTAAAGAAAATACTGCCGTTTTTCGGAACCCGTCCTTTCTTTCTGATTTCATCAGGCGAGATACGGACAAGGGCATCTTCAGGGAAGGCAGAGAATGAATTATACGCCTAGTCAGCAAGTATATTTCTATCCGCTAAAAAAAGAATACGCGGCTGCCTTGATGCATCCTTTGCCAAAGTCCATTTGCTCTGAAAAAGTTTCCAGGCTAATTGAAAGGCGATAAATGTTTTTCCGGTACCGGTAGCCATTGTAAGCAGTATTCTCTGTTTATTATTCGCAACCGCTTCAAGTACTTTGGAAATAGTGTAATGACTTCCCGGTTGATTTTGCTGCCTTCGATTACACCCCAGCCTGCTTCTTTTAGTGCTGGGTCAATCAATTCCGCTCTGGTTTCCGCTTCGTTCATGTATATTAATTTTCTTCATAATAATAGGAATAGTCAATTCCTTTCATAAACATTTCTCTGCTTTCAATTTTACCGGTTAAAGCATTTTTAAGAAGCTTTATCAGTGAGCTGCTGTTAGTCGAACTTTTTATCATTGCGCTCATATAGGCTGTTTTACCAATCTTACTCCAATCCACGCATTTTTTAAGGCGTTTTTTCAATATTAAATCGAGCCATATCCGGGTACTTCTGCCGTTTCCTTCCATAAAGGGATGAGCAATATTCATTTCTATATATTTTGTTATTATTTCATCGAATGTTGCTTCAGGCATTACGTCTATTTTTTTCAGATTATCATTGAGAAAGCGTGATGCAGCAAATTGAAAACCTCCCTTTGAAATATTTTTCTGCCTGATTTGTCCGGCAAATTCATATAAACCGCCGAATAAATAGGCGTGTATCTGCTGCAGGCCTTTGGTTGTGCCGATTTCAATACTGTTAATAAAAGTACTTTCAAACAAAGCATAAGCCTTGGTTTTGCTTTTTCCATCAATGCTTTCGTCACTGTAGGTAAACCATTCCATAAATCGGTTTGCTTTTTTACCTGGAAACTCTTTACCCAGCGCAATAATGCCGCTATAATCAAGCATATCGGATAAGCGTTTTTTACCGTCCGGCGCTGGTATTTTCAACTGGGTAGCGGCGCTAACCACTTGACTGCCTTCTTTTTTGAGTTTGGATTTTAGGTATTTCCAATAGTTTCGGGTTTTGCTGTAATCAGATTGGCCGGTAAGAACCGCTACTATATCCAGAACAGAAAACCACCACTTCGCGTTTTGTTCATCCCATAGTGCGCGTACTTCGCGGTCATCAAAAAAGCGTATGGATATTTTTTGGCTCATACTGATACTTTTTGATCCGGAAAAATGGTGACATGGAATAGTGGTTTGTCTTGGTTATTTTTTTGCCGCGGATTTACGCGGATATTCGCGGATTTTTTATCCTTGTATATCGACGAAATTCCTCGTCTGTTTTTGTTGTTTATTATCATAGGTCTGCTTCCTTAACCATGGCGGCAGTAAAATGTGCTTTGGTTATTTTTTTGCTGCGGATCGGCGCGGATACTCGCGGATAACCTCTTCTTTTATCCGCGTTCATCCGCGAAA